>JAEEXG010000014.1 GCA_016291405.1 Lachnospiraceae bacterium | reverse complement strand
AAATCATGTCTTTAATGTGAAAAGAATCTTCTCTTTTAAAGAAACGATTTATCAAATCTTCGAAGCGTTCCGTGGGCATCTGAAGGCTCTTAAACTTAAAGTCACAGTCCTTTTCATAGCGCATGCCGGTGCAAGCGTCGTTGTTTCTTACTACACAGAGCTCACCTTTTTTTAAAGAAACCTTTTTGTTTTTAAAGGTTCCGGTTTTGTCTGACAAGATTTCCCACTCTATGTCCCTTGAAAGGTTAAACATAATCTGCACTTCGTCAATGCCTGAGTTATTGGGCCTTTGTGCATCCGTAACCTCTGTAAAAGAAAGGTCCCAGCTGTAATATGCAATTTCACTGTCGGATTTTTCACCCTCAAGCCTAAAGCTTCCTATTTCTTTCGGAAAGGTTTTTCTTCCTCCCAAATAGTCTGTAAGGCGGGATTCGGGCTCTATCCTGTTTATTTTTTTATCGCTCATAGTATTCCTTTTCTTCACTCACATTTCGATTATCCACCGCTAACTGCCAATTTGTCAAATAAAGTTGAGGGTTTTATCATTTAGAGCTATACTATTTCTAAAATAAAAATATGTAGAGGGGCATATGAATATACTTTTATTTTTAATTATCGTACTAGTCTTTATTGTAGGCATCGGGCTCTTAAACGAGCGGGTGTTTCATCTTCAAAGCGATATCGCTTTGATACTTTTTTCTTTAATCATTGCCTTAGTGTTACTGGCAGTAAGAAACTTTTCAAGCCTTGAATCTTTAAACAGTTTCATCGATAAGTTAGGGGACTTCGGATTCGAAGAATACTTAATGGACGGAGTGCTTTGCTTTATGCTCTTTGCCGGGGCAAGCAAAGTAAACATGAGTAAATTTAAGCAAAACATAAGGCCTATTTCTTTGCTTGCTTTGCTTACGACGGTGATTTCTTCCGTATTCTACGGAGTGCTTTTTTACCTTGTAAGCTTACTCTTTAAGCTCCCGCTTGATTTAACGGCCTGCATTTTATTGGGTTGCGTTGTGTCTCCCACAGACCCTATTGCGGCAACGGGTATTCTAAACAAAATAGGCTTATCAAAGAATGTTTGCTCAATCATTGAAAATGAATCTTTGTTTAACGACGGAACGGGCGTAACGCTCTTTATATTTGTGCGCAGCCTAATAACCAAAAGCTCTCAGGCCAATTTCTTTGTGCTTTTCTTAAAAGAAATACTTGGTGCCATCGCAGTTGCTTTGGTTTTCTCATTCCTTTTCTTTTCACTTTTAAAGCTTACAAGAGATCCCATTAAGTACATTTTGATTTCGCTTCTTAATGTTTCACTTGTTTATATAGTCTGCGAACACCTTGGTTTTTCCGGAGTTATCGCTTCCGTTGTGTGCGGTATGTACTTTTCTTACGCTATGGGAAAAATCAAAAGAAGAGTCGAAGTTATCGACCAAAGAGATTATTACAAAGACTTTTGGGAAATCCTTGAATCAATGCTTAACGCAGTCTTGTTTGTAATGATTGCGCTCCTTGTTTTGAATTTAAAGCTTAGCGAATATGCGCTTTTGCTTTTGCCGGCATCCATTATTTTAATCGTTTTATCAAGAGCTTTCGGCGTGTTTATAAGCAGTTTGCTAACCGGCAAGAAAATGCCCGGCAACTATTCACTAAAAGAATATGTGGCCCTTATGACCTGGTCGGCTCTTAAGGGAGGTCTTTCCTTAGCCCTTGCTCTTGGCACAAAGGAGTTCTTACCCGAAAACGTATATCTTATTTTCTTAAATGTAACCTACATCACCATTTTCTTTACGGTTTTGGTGCAGGGATTAAGTATAAAGAAAGTCTACTTTGCACTTGAAAAACATAAAGTAGAAAGACTTAAAGGGGAGAGATAAATGAAAGTTATAGTTGTTGGAATCGGTAAAACCGGACTTAATTTGATTGAAATGCTCACAAAGGAAGGCATTGATGTGACCGTCATCGATTGTTCAAAAGAAATCATCGATTCGGTTACGGATAAATACAATGTGTCGGGAGTTGAAGGAAGCGGTGCTTCCAGAGAAACTCTTTTAAAAGCTGGCGCAGACACAGCCGATATGCTTATTGCCACAACGGCTGTCGATGAAATCAATTTGCTTAGCTGCCTTCAGGCAAAAAACCTCGGCGCAAAGAGAACCGCAGCACGTTTGGTGCTTCCGGACCTTGCTCTTGAGAAAGATGCCCTTATAAAAGAATACAACATTGATTACATCGTGCGTCCAAAGATTGACGTTGCAGATTTCATTTTTAACAATGTCGGTCTTCCCGGTAATGTTCGTCTTGATTCCTTCTTCGATGATACCATCGAAATGCTTTCAATCGTTGTTTTAAAGGATTCTCCGTTCAATGATAAGAACCTTATCGATTTAAGAAAAGAATTAAACGGAAACTTCCTTATTGTGGCTGTTGTAAGAGAAGGTAAGCTCCATATTCCTGATGGTACTTTTGTGTGTAAAGAAGGGGACGACGTTTTAATCATTTCCGATCAAAAAGGTGTTGCCGACACCTTTAAAAAGATGGGAATCATCAAGACAAGTGCAAAGAAAGTACTTGTTGTTGGCGGTGGCTTTACAGGCGATTACTTAACAAAAAAACTTATCGAAGCCGGAAAAGACGTAACGATTGTTGAAGAAAGCATTCAAAACTGCAAAAAGCTTATGGAAAAGTATCCCAAAGCAAAGGTTTCTTTTGGCAATGCAGAATCTGTTGAGGTGCTTGACGAAGAAGCCATTTCAAAGAAGGATGTGGTTGTCTCAGTCACAGACAGAGACGAAGCAAACTTAGTTGTCAGCATGTATGCCTGGGCATCGGGTGTTGAATCAATCATCACAAGAATCGATACGGTGGCACACGCAAAGATGCTTCACAAAGTAAACATGGATATCACCGTATCTCCCAGTGAAATTGCTGCAACCAAACTTTACAAGTATGCAAGAAGCGCTCAGATGGAGGATGAAAAGAACGATATCCTTAAATTCTACAGTATCTGTGATTCGATGGCAGAGCTTATGGAGTTTGATGTTACAGATAAGTGTGAGCATTTGGATGTCGAATTTAGAGATAAAGCGTTTAAGTTAAAGAAAGATACCTTAGTAGCAGCCATCATAAAAGACGGCAAGTTAGCCGTTCCCAGCGGTTCTTCAAAGCTTACAGTTGGCGATAAAGTGATTATTGTTTCTTCAAGCAAGAATAAAATTAAAAACTTAAACGAAATATTTAGGTAAAGATAAAAGAGGGGCTGTCCGAAGAGACACTCTATGTTTCAAAACACTTTAGAAGCGCTCTTAGCGCAGACGAAATCCATCCCGAAAATCTTAGGCGCGAAGGTAACTTCGCGTCTTAGTTTTTCGTGGATTAGTTCGTCGGAGCGTTGCTTCGTTTTGAAACATAGAGTGTCTCTTCGGACAGCCCCGTTAATCATCTGATCTTATCTATTTTTCAACTCTGTCACTTTTAATTACAACTATATCTTTCGGCTTTAAAACAAGAGTTGGAGTCGGCACAATGTGAAGATCGTCTCTTATAACTAACAAAACTTCAACAGTTTTATCCTTTGTAATCTCTCGAATGGATTTGCCCGCAAATTCGGATTTATTATCGATAAGAGTTTCACCGATTGAACCTGTATCAATCATCTTCTTTCCCATCGATGTACTTAAATTATATTGCTCCACAAATCCGGCGCTTATGATACCTGTAGGGATAGCTACGAGCCCTACGCCGAGGAAGGCTACGAATATGCCTAGGATTTTGCCCCAGACGGTCATGGGATATATGTCTCCGTATCCTACGGTGAGTAACGCCGATACGCTCCACCAGATTCCGGAAAAAGCATTTGCGAAGGCTTCAGGCTGTGTGTCATGCTCTGCGGAATACATTCCTAAAGAAGAAGCAAGCATGAAAATAAATATGATTAAAACTGAAGATGCTATCTGCTTTTTCTTTTCGCTTATAACCTGGGCAATTACATTAAAGGAATCGTAGGTTGCGTTGATTCTGAATAAATGAAAGATTCTTACGACTCTTAATATTCTAAAGGCCACAAATCCCGCAAATGGCACAAGCGGCAAAATTGTAAGCAAATCAACAATACCGTCAAAAGAAAGCAAAAACTTAATGACGGCCTTTCCCTTTGTTTTGTCGGGATATAAAAGGTCTGATGTGTAGATTCTTAAAATGTATTCAATGGTAAAAAGAATCAAAGTGGCAATTTCTATTTGATGGAAAATGCCGTAATACGGATCAAAGTATTTAAATGTCATAAGGAAAGTAAGTAAGACATTTGTTAAGATTAGCACCACTAAGAATAGGTCAAAAATCCTGCTTGGAATGTCTTCTCTGCTTCCGATTGTTATAATTTTAAAAAGCTTCTCTTTCTTGGTAAGAGCCTTTGTATTCATGTAAAATCCCCTTATTTACATTTTTAAAGCGAGCCTTTTTAAGGCCCGCTTTTAGTATAATCCATATTAGAGTAAATCCGCAATTTCCAAAATAAGCTTTTCAGTCTTTTCCCAGCCAAGGCAAGGGTCGGTGATTGATTTTCCGTATACGCCCTCTCCTATCTTCTGAGCGCCGTCTTCAATGTAGCTTTCAACCATAAAGCCTTTAAGAAGCTTCTTTATATCGTCGTTGTGACGGGCTGAGTGAAGCACTTCTTTGATGATTCTGGGCTGTTCGAAGGGGTTCTTTCCGGAGTTTGCATGGTTTGTATCCACGATAACCGCAGGATTTTTGTATTCTCCCTTTTGATAGAACTCACAAAGCTGAATCAAATCTTCGTAGTGGTAATTAACCTTTGAATCACCTGACTTTGAACTGTAACCTCTTAATATTGCGTGCGCATAAGGGTTTCCGTGAGAGTGAGCCTGCCATCCTCTGTAAATAAAGGTATGAGGGCTTTGAGCTGCGCTTATAGCGTTCATCATAACGGAATATACACCGGAAGTAGGGTTCTTCATACCTACGGGAACTTCGATACCGCTGGCTGTAAGTCTATGCTGCTGGTCTTCAACGCTTCTTGCGCCAACTGCTACGTAACCCAACAAATCATCCAAGTATTTATGATTTTCGGGATATAACATTTCATCCGCGCTTGAAAATTCAAATTCTTCCGCAGCTCTCATGTGAAGGCGTCTTGTGGCGATGATTCCTTCAAACATATCGGGCTTTGCATTGGGATTAGGCTGATGAAGAAGGCCTTTGTAGCCTGCGCCTGTGGTGCGGGGCTTGTTTGTGTAAATTCTAGGTACGATTAAAATCTTATCGGATACCTTTTCAGATACCTTTTTAAGCCTTCCGATGTAATCAAGCACGCTGTCCTCATTATCTGCAGAGCAGGGGCCGATTATAAGTAAGAGCCTGTCATCTTTTCCTTCAAAAACAGAAATAATTTCCGCTCTTCTTTTATCAACCGTCTCACTGACCTTCATGGTGATTGGGAACATTTCCTTAACTTCCATGGGAATGGCCAGTTTTCTTTCAAAATCCATATTCATAGTAGTATCTCCCTTTATTTATCAAACCAACCGCGTCGTTTGGTAGATATTTTCATTTTTTCTTTCATGCCTTCCGCATCTTCCTTTGCAAGAAGGTCTCTCATTGTGCCCATTTCCGCTATAAACTCATCCATTTCTTTAAGCAAAACGTCTTTGTTCATAAGGAAAAGTTCGCTCCACATTTTTTCATTGATGCGGGCAATTCTTGTTAAGTCTCTGAAAGAGTCGCCGGTGTAATCAACAAGATGTCTGTTATCTTTACATGTCATCAGTGATACCGCAATAACGTGGGTAAGCTGTGATACGTATCCGATCATTTCATCGTGCTCTTTAGGAGAAAGAATTGAAATCTTTCTGCATCCAAGCACTCTTCCAAGGCTTGAGCACCATTCGATTGCTTTCTTTGTGTTCTTTTCTGTAGGTGTCACAATAAAGTTAGCGTTTAAGAAAATTCTGTCATCTGAATTTTGCACGCCGTAGACTTCTCTACCTGCCATGGGGTGAGATGCGATAAATTCAACATCAGGTCTTAAAATATCCTGTATATCGTATACAACGGCGCTTTTAACACCGGTTACGTCCGTAATAAAAATATCTTTCTTAAAAAAGTTCTGGTAATCTTTAATCCACTTTTTAAAGACTTCCGGATACAAAGCAAAAATAACGGTATCGGCCTTTCCCACAAATTCTTTCTTTACTTCTGTGGAGCCTTCGTCGATTATTTTGTTTTCCAAAGCAAACTCGATGCTTTCTTTCTTTTTATCGATAGCCATTACATGGTATCCAAATCGCTTAAAGGCTTTAGCGTAGCTTCCGCCCATAAGGCCAAGACCAACTATCAATACGTTACTTTTACTTATCCATTCCATTTTTATAAAACCTCAATTCCAAGTTTTTTTATGTCCTCAAAAAATCCGGGATAGCTTTTTCTTACCGCCTCGGCTTCATCTATCTTTCCGCCTGTTTTTGATAAAAGCAAACTTAAAGACATCACGATTCTATGATCGTTGTGGCCAAGAAGGGTTTCTTTAGGAGCTTTTAAATCTCCCTTTTTTATTATTATCTCATTATCAAATATCTCTGAATCGATTGAAAACTTAGAAAGCTCTGCGCACATCACGCTTCCTCTGTCGCTTTCTTTTATCTTTAATCGCTTTGTGCCAATAAAAGTAGCTCCGTTAAGTGCAGCCGCCATGGCCATAAGTACAGGGCCTAAATCAGGACAATCGGAAATATCGATGGTAGCGTTCTCTTTAGAAAGCTTTTCAAAGCACTCTTTATATACCTTATCTCCCTGAAGGCTTGTTTCTTTAAGCCCCGTTACTTCTACGCTTCCCCCAAGGAAGTTAAACGCGTCAAGAAAGGCCGCGTTTGAATAATCGCCTTCAACTTCGATTTCTTTTGGAAGATATTCGCTGTTACCCTTTATTATCAAATCGGTATCTTTGTCCCAAGAAACCTTTACGCCAAAAGAATCAAGAGCTTCAAGGGTTAAGTTTATGTATGACCTGCTTTCAACAGGAGGAATGAGCTCTATCTTTGAATCCCCATCAAGCAATGGAAGTATAAACAAAAGTCCCGAAATAAACTGGCTGCTTATGTTTGCCTGAATTTTAAAAGTGCCGGGCTTTAATTTTGCATCCACATAGATGTAATCTTCGTGCCGTTCAAACACTCCGCCCTCGTTTTTTATTATCTCTTCATAGATTGAAAAGGGACGGGTGAGAAGGGTTTTGCTTCCGTAAAACTTTGCCTTTATTCCAAGGCCCAAAGCGATGCCCATAAAGAATCTCATGGTGCTTCCGCTTTCATTACAATTAAACGTTGCTTCCTTTGGAAATTCAGTAACACCTGTTACCTTTACATAATTTACGCCTTTTTCCACTTTTGAGCCCAAAGATTCTATGCAGGATAAGGTAGCCTTAATGTCTTCCGAAAAGTCCACATTTGTGACCTTACTTACCCCTTTAGATAACCCTGCGCACACAATATATCTGTGAGCCATGCTCTTTGAAGCAGGCGCTTTCACTATTCCTTTTGCAGTTGATTTATTGATGGTAACCTGCATCTATTTCTCCGTCTCAATTAAGTAGTCGATTGCTTCCAAATATCCGTCCGTTCCATGACCTGTTATTGTCTTTACACAGGCACTTCTAATGTAACTTACCTGCCTAAAGTCTTCTCTTTTCGAAACGTCTGAAATATGTACTTCCACAATAGGCAATCCCACTGCCTTTGCCGCATCAAGTATGGCGATGCTTGTGTGAGTGTAGGCTCCTGGGTTAATCACGATTGCATCATCTTTTTTGTATGCTTTCTGGATAAAAGAAACCAGATCGCCTTCGTGATTGCTTTGAAGAAGCTTTACCTTCACGCCTTTTTCTTTTGCATGTTTCTTTATTTTATCGCAGAGGGCCTTATATCCTGTGTTTCCGTAGATTCCCGGCTCTCTTATTCCAAGCATGTTAAGGTTTGGTCCGTTTATAACTCTAATGTTCATAATGGTCCCTCTTTATTTTTTCAACCTTGTGTTCTAAAACGTTATCGCATTCAACGATTACATCCGCGGCCTCTCTATAAATGGGAAGTCTTGTTTCATAAAGCTTTTTAATCTTTTCTGCATCGTTGGCTAGTGGTCTATCATCAGTAGGAAGAAGGTTTTCTAAAGCTCTGTCTATAAAGTAAAGTCTTCCATAGGCTTTTAAAGCCTCTACGTTTTCTTTTCTTAAAACAGCGCCTCCGCCTGTTGCAATGATAACGTTTTTCTTTAAAGAAACTTCTTTTATGACTTCAGATTCAAGGTCTCTAAAATAGGTTTCGCCTTTATCTTTAAATATGTCTGTAATCTCGCATCCGGCCTTTTCTACAATAAGATTGTCAGTATCA
The DNA here is from genome assembly GCA_016291405.1 of Lachnospiraceae bacterium. Classification (GTDB taxonomy): domain Bacteria; phylum Bacillota; class Clostridia; order Lachnospirales; family Lachnospiraceae; genus UBA1258. Next base: position 42,960 of record JAEEXG010000014.1, on the reverse strand, counting down.
AAAAAATCTTTTTTAAGTTCTTTTGAAAGGATTTTTCCAACCGTACTCTTTCCCGATGCCGGCATTCCGATTAAAACTATATTTTCGTTTTTGCTTCTTAAATCTTTTAAAACTTTTTCAGAAAGGTTTCTTTCAACAGATTCGCCTGTAAACTTTTCTGCTGCGTAAACCGCCTGATATACAAGCATCTTTAATCCGCCGTAAGCCTTTTTCCCGAGGCTTTCTGCCTGAAGCATAAGCTTTGTGCGGCCTGGGTTAAAGATTACATCAAACACTCCGTAAATGTTTTTAAAGGGTGTTAAATCAATCGCCTGATCATCGAAGTTTGGATACATTCCGCAAGGCGTTGTGTTAACTATAAAGTCTACATCAGTTAACTTTTCTTTAGCTTCGTCAAAAGAAACCGTCTTTTCTATGTTAAAAGACTTAGCCTTGTTTCTTGCTGCGTAATAAATTTCCTTAACTCGTAAATGATTCATTACTGCGGTTGCGGTCTTTGCCGTTGCTCCGACTCCAAGAATCAAAACCTTTTTATTCGTAAAATCAAAGCCTGTATCTTTTAACACTTCAAGCATTCCGTAAAAGTCGGTGTTGTATCCGTAAAGTTTCCCGTCCTTATTTACAACGGTATTTACGGCTCCGATTGCCTTAGCTTCATCATCGATGAAATCTAAAAATTCCATTACGGTTTCTTTGTAAGGAATGGTAACGTTTAAGCCCTTAAACTGCTTTCCAAGGATAAAAGATTTTACCTGATCTTTTGGGAGTTCTTTAAGCTCGTAATCGTATTTCCCGAAGGCTGTATGAATTTCTTTTGAGTAGCTATGCCCCAGCTTTTCACCTATAAGGCCATACTGCATTATTCCTTACCTCCAAGGAAAAAATCCGTTCCAAAACGTCCACTTATTAAATCGTAAATTAATAAACAGGTCACTGCGTCCACCACAACTTTGGCTCTGTGAATGATTGCAGGGTCGTGTCTTCCCTTAACCTTAAGGGTTGCGTTCTTGTTTGAATTTATATCGATACTGTCCTGTTCTTTGTAGATTGAAGGAGTGGGCTTAACCGCTGTTCTAAACAAAATCGGCATTCCGTTTGTGATACCGCCGTTTATTCCGCCGTTATTATTTGATGTTGTAACTACCTTTTCTCCTTCTACTCTGAAGGGATCGTTAAACTCGCTTCCTCTTTTGCAAACGCCCTCAAAACCTGCGCCAAATTCAACTCCCTTTACCCCGGGAACTGAAAATAACATGTGTGATATTATGCTTTCCACACTGTCAAAGAAGGGTTCTCCCACTCCCGCAGGTACTCCCGTAATAACGGTTTCAAGAATTCCTCCGACGCTATCTCCATCTTCTCTTACTTTAAGAATTTCTTCTTTCATTTTTTCTTCTGCCTTAGAATCAAGAGCCGGAAATTCTTTTTGAGAAAGGGCTTTTACGTCTTTTTCTAATTCATTAAAATCTCTGTCTTCGATATCTGCCAATTTCTTTATATGAGTGCCAACATAAATTCCTTTTTCTGAAAGAGCGCTCATTGCAATTGCACCTGCAGCCACCAAAGCCGCCGTAATTCTTCCGCTAAAGTGTCCGCCTCCGTGATAATCTTCAAAGCCGTGATACTTACAAAAAGCAGTGTAGTCTGCATGCCCCGGACGAGCGATTCTCTCAGCCGCTTCGTAGTCGTCGCTATGCTGCTTTGTGTTAGGAATTAAAATGCACAAAGGTGTGCCTGTTGTTTTTCCTTTATAAACGCCGCTAACGATCTGATAGTTATCTTCTTCCACTCTCTTTGTGGAAATATCTCCGCTTGGGCGTCTTAACTTAAGCTCGTGCTTTATTAGTTCATCATCAATTTCAATTCCCGGTGCCAATCCATCAAGCACAGCTCCGATATAAGGGCCGTGGCTTTCACCAAATATTGTTACCTGAAGGCTTGAGCCGAAGGTGTTTTTCATGAAATCGTCCTCTCTTTTTGTGATGTGGATAACTTACACTTTTATTTTGGTTAGCCTCGGATTATTTTCGCATAATCCACTGTTTATAAGGCTTCTAAGAAAAGTTAAATCTTGTTTTAAAGCTTCGTTCCTGATTTATAACTACCGATTACCTTGTAATCTTCACATACAATTGCGAGAGCCTTAAGCATGTCTCTTCCCTCTCTGGTATTTATCTTTCCCGCTATCTCTGTGTAGAAATAATACTCCCAGTTTCTTTCTTTCAAAGGGCGGCTCTTTATAACGTGCATGTTGTATCCGTATGCTCCGATGGTGGATACAGCTTTCGCCAAAGCTCCGGCTTCGTTTTTAAGAGTAAACATAAGGATAAAGGAATCGCAATCGCTTGTGTTGTTTACAAACTCTCCGCTTCTTGAAAATACCGCAAATCTTGTGGTGTTTTGTCCGCTCTTATTTATGTCGTGGTCCAAAACTTTTAATCCGTAAAGTTTAGCGCTTTCTTTGCTTGCAATGGCCGCAACATGAATATCGTTGTTCTCTGCCACTTCTTTTGCAGCTCTTGCTGTATTTTCAGATTGAATTACTCCAAATCCGTGATCGTAGATATATTCATTACACTGTTCAAGAGCCTGAGGATGACTAACTACGGTTTTTATATCCTTAAGTGTGGCTCCTTTTACCCCCAAAAGGTTCTGGGATACGCTAAGTTCATAAACTCCGTTTATAAACAAGCTTCCTGTCACCATAAGGTCGTTAACCTGTCCCACTTCACCTGCGTAACTATTTTCAATGGGAAGCACGCACAAATCGCATTCGCCGCGTTCTGTAGCTTCATAGGCTTCTTTAAAGTTTTTGTAAGGCACTCTCTTAGCATCGGGAAGAATCTTTCCTGCGGATATTGCAGCAAACGAACCTTCGATTCCGCTGTAAGCTACCTTCACTCCATACAAAAGTCTATGCTGATATTTCTTTGAAACAGAAAGCATGGTATCAAAGAATTCTCTGTAATAGCCCTCTATTTCTCCGTCCTTAACAGCTTTTGCGTTCTTCTCTATAAGTTCTTTTTCTCTTTTTTTATCAAGCACCGGAAGGCCATGTTCTTTTTTATACATCGCCACTTCGGCCGAGCACTCCATACGTCTTTTAAAAAGGCGTATCATCTCTTTATCTATGGCTTCTATTTCTTTTCTCGCCTCATCAAGATTGCTCATGTGTCCTCCATATAAAACAAGCGCCATCCCCCTGTAAGGAATAGCGCTTTGACTTTCTCTCAACTGCTATACGATACTTAGGGGTTTGCTTACTTTCTTCTTATTAAAGTAAAAGAAAAAGAAATACATTGCAAAAAGGCCTGCATATAAACAAGCCTTACCAAAATAATATTCCTTATTAAGTTGCTTCTGGAATTTATTTTTCATAGTCTTTCTCCGTATCGCTAGAGCCATAATACCACATCGCCCTCTATACGTCAACGCTTTAAACTGCGAAAATATTTCTACCCTGATTCAGCGGGTTTATATTATGATTTTCGCACCGTTCGCACTTCTTCTTTCTTTAATAGTTATTTCAGATACTTCCTGAGGGCGTCGATGGTTTCGTCGCTTACGACGTGTTCCATGCGGCAGGCATCGGCTTCGGCTACTTCGTCGGAGACGCCGACCTGCTTAAGAAGGCCGGTTAAGAGCTTGTGGCGATCATATACTTTGCCGGCTACCTCCTGGCCCTTCTTTGTGAGTGTAATGTAACCATCTTTGTCGATAGAAATTAATTTGTCTTCTTTAAGTTTTCCCATTGCACGGCTTACGGAAGGCTTTGAAAAATTCATGTGCTCCGCAACGTCTATGGATCTTACATTTGTCTTCTCGTTTAAAAGAACGAGAATTGTCTCTAAATACATTTCCCCTGATTCATATAAGTTCATTTTTTATACCTCATCGGCTATTATTATTCCTCTTTAAACATACCACGAAAACAGCGCAATCGTCTAGCCTTACTCCCAATATAAAGAAAAAGAGCAAAGTGGCTGTCTTTGCTCTGATTCCCCCTTAGGGTGTTCCCACCGTCAGGATGAGTTTTGCGATTATTATTTATGATATGTGTATTGCTACCAAATTAATTAAGCGAGTGCTCTTCCAAGTGATTTGCACTCATCAAGTACGTTTGCATCAGGTGCATTATTTGCCATAAGACCGTCTGCAATGAGGTTTGCGCCCCTCATACGTGTGCGCTCTTCCCAATCTCTCATCCACTGGCCGTCGCCCCATCCGTAAGATCCGAACAAAGCAACCTTCTTGCCTGAAAGAGAGCTTTCAACTTCAGTAAACATGGGCTCGAATTCTGTTTCTTCCAAAACTTCTGCGCCCATTGCGGGACAACCGAATGCGATGGCATCAAATTCGGAAACATTTCCTACTCCGAATTCATGAGAAGCAAAAACGGTAACGTCTGCTCCTGCTGCCTTTGCTCCGTCTGCTACAGCCTCTGCCATAGCTTCTGTATTTCCTGTTCCGCTCCAGAACACTACTGCAACTTTACTCATATTACCCTCCATTTTTTAGAATTACATTTTAGCTCATTGCGGTTAGCATATGCTAACCTGTATGCCATGTAAAAGCCATTCTCTAGGAGGAGCATGGCTACAGATTTAGGAAGTCAAGCACTTTTGTTTATTGTTTCTAGTTAGCCATCGCTAACCGCAAAAGAATAGTAACATACGCGCCTTCCCGTGTCAACAACATTTTAAAAAATTTTTTTCAAACAAAAAAGCACCGGCTTATTCGCCGGCGCTTGCTTTGTAAATCTTATACATGTCTTCTTCTCTTAAAAGTTTTGCGGCACCCTTTGCTCCGCCAACACCTTCGGCGCACTTTCTTGCCATGGTGCGAAGGTCTTCATCGGTAGGCTTAATGCCAAGCTCTTTTAAGTTTGTGGGCATCTTTATTTTTCTAAAGAAATCTTCCATAGCTTCGATTCCCTTTAAAGCGATTTCTTCATCGCTTCCTGCATCTTTAATGCCCATTACGTTTATTGCGTACTTTTTAAATCTGGGTAAGCATTCTTTGTAAACGTATCTTGCCCAGCTTCCCCATATTGCGGCAAGTCCTGCTCCGTGAGCCACATCGAAAATACCTCCGATTTCATGCTCCATTTTGTGTGTCATCCAGTCTCCGCCGTCGTTTCCAAGGCCTGTTAAACCATTGTGGGATAAGCTTCCGGCCCACATGATTTCTGCTCTTGCATCATAGTTTTTAGGGTCTTTAACCAATATAAGAGCATTTTCCATAACTGTTCTAAGAAGCCCTTCTGCCAATGCATCGGTTAACTCTAAGCCGGGCTCATTTGTAAAATATCTTTCCATTGTGTGCATGCAAATATCTGCACATCCGCAGGCTGTCTGATAGTCGGGAAGAGTCATTGTAAGCTCAGGATTCATTACCGCGAACTTAGGTCTTGAAAGGTCTGAATTGTATCCTCTCTTAAGCCATCCTTCCTCTTTTGTGATTACGGAAGAAGAACTCATTTCGCTTCCCGTTGCTGATAAAGTAAGCACCACACCTACAGGTAAGCAAGCCTTCGCTTTTCTTTTTCCTTCATAAAAGTCCCAAACGTCTCCGTCGTTTGCAACTCCGTAGCCGATTCCCTTTGCGGAGTCGATGGCGCTTCCGCCGCCTACTGCCAAAATAAAATCTATCTTTTCTTTCTTTGCAAGTTTGATTCCTTCATACACAAGGCTGAGTCTTGGATTCGGAACTGCGCCCCCAAGTTTTACATAGTAAATCCCCGCATCTTCCATGCATTCTGTAATCTTATCAAGTAATCCGCTCTTAACCACGCTTCCGGTGCCATAGTGCACAAGCACTCTTTTTGCGCCAAATTCCTTTAAAAGATTGGCGGTCTCTAATTCAGCGCCTTTTCCAAACACTACCTTTGTGGGCGCAAAATAATTAAAATTAAGCATTGGTTTCCTCCTCTAAAATGTGGTAGATTTCGTGTAAATCCTTTATTTCATAGTCAACTTTATATTCAGGTTTCATTTTTAACCCCTTGGGATTGTACCAGCAGGTCTTAATCCCCGCATTCATGCCGCCCAAAATATCGCTTGATAAAGAATCTCCGATGATCACGACCTCGTCTTTGTTTACAGGTCCGATTTTTTCAAATACAGCATCAAAAAAACCTTTATTTGGCTTATCGGCCCCTATCTTTTCAGACACAAACACATCGTCAAGCACTTCGCCGATACCGGACCTTCCCACTTTCTTTTCCTGCGCCTTTAAAGTCCCGTTTGTAACAAGAAACTGGGGTACCTTACCCTTTAAGCTTTTAAGGATGTTTAGGCTATCGTCTCTAAAAATGATGGTATCTCCAAGTGCAAGCTGGTATCTATCGTTAAACTCTTTTGCAAACCCAGGGTCAATGCCCATTGTCTTAAAAAACTCTCTGAATCTTCCCACCAAAACTTCTTCCTTGGTGATTTCGCACCGCTCAAGCCTTTCCCAGAAGCCCTCGTTTAAAACAGAGTATCTTTTAATATCGTCATCGCTTATTTCACCAAAGCCAAACTCTTTAAACAAGGCCTTTATGGCGTTATATTCTGCAGCGTTAAAATCAAGTATGGTGCCGTCTAGGTCCCAAAGAAGCGTCTTTATCATGTGTTACCTCTAATCAATCTTTTGATTAGATTATATCCGCATTTGGAGCAAAGAAAAAGCCCGAAGCTTCCTTCGGGCGAAATTTCTTATTTATCCGACAAAATGTAGATGTATTCGTCTGCGTTATCGGTTTTAACCATGTTAAAAGCAAAAGCATCGTATGCATTTGGCATAAGCTCTTGTGTTACGCTTGCTTCGTCGTGACCGTTACCGCTTACAAAGGTTACATCCAGGTTAAGAATGTAAGCGTATTGCTGTAAAAGCGGCAAATAGGTCTGGCTCATGAAATCATCTTTTCCGTTATAGATATTTAAAAATACCTTCCTTGTGGGATGAGTTTCTTTGCTTAACTGATGAGATACCTTTGCATATGTCTTTTTAGGATCAAGAAACTCTTTGTAATTATCCTTTGTCACGGCTTCGTTTAGCGCATAGAAGGCTCTTTCGGATTCTCCGTAGTAAAAGTCTGTTTCTTCCAGCACATTTCCCGCATCATCAGGGATTCCGATGCCTGTGTTTACATCAACGTTATCAAGGCCGTTTCTGATAACACGAAGGGTCAAATAAGCCTGCACGTCGGCTCTTTGACTGATTGAACCGCAAAAGCCGTCAAGCATTGCCGCCACGCAATCGCCGTTTGCATCGTATCCGAATGTAGGGATGTGATTTTTATAGCCCCAGGTATCAAACATAGCCATGGCCATGCCGTCGTTGTTTGAAACTATCAAATCGATGCTGTCTCCAAAATCTGCCACCCACTCAAGGATTGCGTCTTTTGCAGCTCCCGCATCCCAGGTTGCTCCGTCCTTTGAAATCATTTCTCTTGACGCAAGTTCCCTGATTTTGTAGGTCTTTCCGTTTACATTTGCGCTTCCGTCTTTAACCGCTAAAGCAGCTCCCCCAAGGTTTAAAACCACAGGGTCTGCCACCACTTCTCCGTTATTTACTTTCGATGTGCCAAGGGCGGACCTTATGCCACGGGTTCTTGCGATTGAATAGTTGTGGCCCGTATCGCCTATCGCAAGCACATATCCGATGACTCCGTCCCCGTTTCTATCAAGGTTTTCCCCGTGCTCGTTTATGTATTCAAAAATCATTCGCCCCTGAAGGTCGGCGCCCTGATGCATGTCGGTTCCAACGTAATAAGTCTTTTCGTTAAACTTTACAGCCTCATAATCGATTGCCCCGGTTTCAGGGTCCGAAGGCTGCCTGTTAAACCACACAACCGGCTTTTCTACGTTTTCAACCTTTGGAGATTCGCCATCCATTGAGCCGCATCCGGCAAAAGAAACCGTCATGCATATGCTTAAAAAAACTGCTAAAAGCTTTCTTTTTGCCATATAAATTCCCCTTTAAATCTATTCATCTCTAAACTTTTCTTCTGAATATAGTTTCATTTTATTAATTACTTCTCTTGTGGCGCTTTCCACCTTTTCTCTTGGAACAGATAAAAAGATTTCAACAATTTCTTCGTCAAGCTGAGTGCCTGCGGAAACCTTCAAAGTGGAGATTGCGTCATCGTAAGAACGGGAAGGCTTGTAAGAACGCACCATTACGATTGCTGCATAAGTATCAGCCACCGCAATTATTCTTGAAGCCAAAGGAATTTCTTCGCCGCGTAATTTATAATATCCTTTACCATCGATTCGCTCGTGGTGATACACAATCCAATCAGATATTTCCTTAAAGGATTCCATGTTTCCTAAAACCTTGACCGCAATTTCGGGATGCCTCTTCATAAGGCTCCATTCCTCATCTTCAAGCTTTGCAGGCTTGTTTAACACTTTTCCCGGAACGCCCAACTTTCCTATATCAAGAAACAGCGCCGCATAGCGAAGGTTTTCAGGCTGAATCTTTCTTTTATATTCAACAGGCATGTAGTCATAAATCAGCATTACAAGGTCCATTACCAAAAGGGAATGGCCGTCTAGGTTTGTGTCACAGGCTTCAATAAGCCCAATTAAGGTTTCAGAAATTTCGTTTGCGCGTTTCTTTACGCCGCTAACAACAGAAAACAGCCACTTATAAATAACCGTAAAGAACAAAGAAGAAATAATGGCGGATAGTCCGATCCAGATGTTGTCATCGCAGGTGATTATTGCCACCACGTCTCCTATGCACATAAGTATGGAAATTACATACACCACGTAAAGCCTTATGGTTTCTTTTTTCCCAAATCGAGTGATGATGTCGTTGTTTATGCTAAAAAATTTTATGCATTCCGAAGTGTTATAGACCATAATTATGAGTGCGCATAACACTATCGCCCTTACCACAATACTCATTGTCTCATCCTTTTCTATTTGTTAAAGGTTACCTTTTCGGTCTCCGAACTCTTTGATGTATATAAAGCTGCGTCCGCTCTTTGATAAGCGGTGTCTATGTCTTCATCGCTTTCTTTAAGGGCAGTTACGCCAAAAGAACCTCGAATGCCCTTTAATTCACCGATTTTAACAGCTTTTAATCTATCTAAGATTCGATTCAGTAGTGCAATCGCTTCTTCGTCGTTTTTAAGGCCTCTTATAAAGAGAATGTATTCATCTCCTCCAAGGCGCCCCGCAAAGCTAATGCGTTCTTTCACCACTTTATTTGCAAAAGACCACTTTTCTAAAAGATCTAGGTTCAATTCTTCCGCAATAATGGTGGCGGTTGTCTGGATTGCCTTATCGCCCATTTGATGGCCGAGAGTATCGTTAATTTGCTTAAACTTATCCAAGTCTAAAAGTGCGATTGCAATGTATTCATCGATTTGAGTGTATTTTCCGACGATTTCTCCCGCAATCGAGAAAAACCTTGCGCGGTTAAATAAATCCGTAAGGGTATCAAAACTTGACCTTATCTCCAAATCCCTTTGAATCTGAATGTTTCTTTGAAGAGTGGTAAACTGCTCCATTTTTGTGTGCTGGAAAGTGTAGTGAAGGACAATCGCCAGTATCAAAAATACAGTTACGTTGTAGCTGTCAAGTTCAAACAAAGAATGGGATTTATACTTGTAAGATGTATAAAGAAACAGGGCACTATAAAGAATCATGATAACGGTTACGCTTACCATGGTGCCTATGTAAGTTACCGCCAAAAGTACAAGGAGAACCAAGTACATGGTGGCTGTAAGGTATGGCTGCTTAATGGATGAATAAATTCCGAATGTGACCATGGTGACAGCATTTAAATGAAGGAAAATTCCCGAATGCTTTCTTGTAAAATCTTTAAATGCAAAAAGAAGCACTTCCGGAATCAAAGACAAAACAAAGAAGGATAAATACATATTGAAGCTTCTTCCGGTTACGCCAAAAAGGTTCATTTTAGACAAGAAAAGAAAGACTACTGTAAGTCCCAATAGCCATGTGTTTAAGATTCTCAGATGTCTAAAGTTTGCTTCGTTGATAAGGTCTTTACAGTCATCGTAACGATTCTTATCGTAGCCGTAATAGTTAATACTTCGATAGTACATCCTTGCTCTCGCTTTCAAAGCATATATAATATAGGACTATTCTATGACTTTATGATTAACGATACTTTAAAAAAAGACCTTCCTACCAATTTCTTGGTAAGAAGGCCTTGTATCGGTTTCTTTTATTTTTCGTAGAACAAAACGCCCAAAGTGTTGGGGCCGCAGTGGCTTGAAATAACGCCGCCAGCTCTTGTCTCAAGCACTTCATCGAAGGTGTTAAGGCTTTCTAAGAAGGCTCTCACTTCATCCACAAGTTCTTTCTTGCATCCTGAATGAGTGATGAATACGCGCTTTGGATCTGCGTTTCTTAAATCATCTTCCAAGGAGCGAACATAATTCATAATGGCATGTCCCACTTCACCGCGAAGTTTCTTTGCCACTCCCATGGCGCCGTCCTTAACTTCGATAATGGGATGGATTTTTAAAGTGTTTGCAAGAAGTGCCGTAACTGCAGAGCACCTTCCGCCTCTTGCAAGGTATGTAAGAGTGTCTATTACAAAGCTTGCGCGAACTTTACTTCTGTCATCGTTAATCTTCTTTGCAATGTCTTCTGCGCTCATGCCTTCTTTTGCAAGTTCCGCCGCTCTTAAAACCTGAAGGCCGATGCCTGTTGAAAGGTTAAAAGAATCGATTACGTAAAGCTTAGCGTAACCGTCTCCCGCTAAATTAATAACGTTTACGGTTGAGCTCATTTTGCTTGAGATGCAAAAGAAAATGATGTCATCCCCTGCTTCGATTAAGGGGGTAAGAGCTTCGGTTGCTCTTTCCTGACTTACCGCAGCGGTTTTTGGTGTAGTCTTATTGGCATCGGACCATTCAAAAATCTGATCCGGTGTAGTTTCTTCGCCGTCATAGTAGGATTTATCCCCCATGATAATGCTTAAAGGAACTATCTTAACACCAAATCTATCAAGTAAATCCTTAGATAAATCGCAAGTACTGTCCGCCAAAATTCTAATGCTCATCTACGATTCCTCCACATTTTTAAGTTTAATGCTTTCCCCATATATTTAGCATCATTTTCAATAACTATAACACATTTTCACACACAAAAAAATCCCGCTTGGTTTATTCCAAACGGGATTTAAGAAACTTACTATGAATTTGCTTTTAGCTTTTCTGCATCTTCGTTTAGGTCGTTAACAAGGTTATTGATCTTTTCAACGATTGCCTGATTATCTTTACTTGTGTTAAGAGTTTCCGTTGCATGAGCCGTAACTTCTTCGGTAACCGCCGATGCGGTCTGAATGCTGTTAACGATTTCTGCATTGGCATCCGAAAGCTTTGTAACAACGCCGTCAAGTTCTTTTGAGTGATGTTCAATTTGAACAACGCTTTCAGAAATCTGGTTGAAGCTTTCTGCCGTTTCACCTGCGCACTGACTTTCTTCTTCGCCGGCCTTTAAAAGGGCTTCGATTCTTTCAACCATTGAGCCTACCTGTGAAGTAACCTGGTTGATAAGATCTGTGATGTTTTCTGTAGCGGATGTTGTCTGTCCCGCAAGATTTGAAATTTCCGTTGCAACTACCGCAAATCCTCTACCTGCTTCGCCTGCTCTTGCAGCTTCGATTGAAGCATTAAGTGCAAGAAGACTTGTCTGTGATGCAACGCTTGTGATTATATCTGTAATTGAGTTCATTTCTGCTGCCGTCTGCTTGAAAGTATCAAGAGCACTTGCAACGTCTTTACCGGCAGAATCAACTTCCTCCGTAAGCTTTGTCATTCGCTTAATATTGTTTTGACCTGTAGCAATAGCCTGGGATGTAACGCCCACATTCTTTGTGATTGTGGAGCTGGCTTCTTCAACTTCTGTAATGTGTGAAGAAATCTGATTGGTCTGCTCTAACTGGCTTTGAGCCGCATCTGCAGATTCAGCCGTTCCCTGAGTAACCTGTTCCATTGAACTTACGGTAGACTCAATGGATTCTTTTAAGGTGCCCATTTCTCCTGTAAGAGTTTCAGCAGTTTCTGTTACTCTTCCTGATATTTCAAGTATTTCTTCAAGAAGCTTCTCTGTCTTATCGTTTTGCTCCTGCATTCTTTGAGCACGCATTATCTGGAATCTGTTGTTTGTCCTACTTACCAAAATAAGGTAAGCCACTATAACAACTACTACCAGTCCCTGGATTTCAGCCACCGCTGTATCTGTCATAGTGCCTGTTGCAAACATTCCTATGATTGCTGCGATGTTTACAATGATTACGCCGATACCGATTCTCATTATGTAGCCAACATCATCATAAAGTGTGATAACGATAAGCATGGGGAACACGTAGGTAAACACCAAGGGATTTGTGGTTGTTAAGATTACAAAAGCATACATTGCGGCATATCCTATTCCCACAATGGTCTTTATATATCGTGATGCAGGGTCTTTAGCCCTAAACACATGAGCCAAGATTACAGGGATCATCGCCAGTGCAATGACTACAATCGTATATCCCACAGTACGTGTTTTTTTCACCACTTCTAAGATATATGCAAGCGAAATAATCGAGCACAAAATTGTGAGTGTAAGTGTCGCCACTTTATTGGCAGCTATCCACTCTTCTCTGGATGTATCATGTCTTTTCTCTTGTTCAGCCATAACATTCTTCTCCTTCCGATAGGGAAATTATTGAGACAGTTTATTTTACCATCCGATTGTTTGCGGATTAATAACAGAATTTCATTGTGTCTCGCGAGTCATTCGGGGAATAATTATGAAAAACGAATAGGAGCAGGGGATTATATAATGATTTTCGCACCGTTCGCACTTCTTCTTTTGCATAGCGGATACTAAGTTCAAACTTCGCTTCGCTTGTTTTCACTAAGTACCGATGCAAAAGAGGCTGCTCAAATTCATTATATAATCCCCTGCTCCTTGCTTTAATATATGCTTGTCAGTGGGTAATTCGCTGACAAAATGATTACTTACATATATCGGAATATGTTTCGGGGCGACGGTCTCTAAATAAGCCCCAGCACATTCTGTTTGTGTGTACTTCGTCTAAATCAAACTCGTGAATGAGGATTTCATCGCCTTCTTTTTGAGCGGATTCAACGATAGCTCCGGTTTCGTCTGCAATGAAGGATGAACCGAAAAACTTAAGAGAAGACTTCTGTCCGCCATTTTCTTTAGAAGGTTCAACTGTTTCGATTCCATATCTGTTAGCTGCAATAACAGGCACCATGTTAGCTGCGGCGTGTCCCTGCATTGTGCGTCTCCAGTGGCCGCTACTGTCTCCGTCTAAGATTGGCTCTGAGCCGATGGCTGTGGGATAGAAGATTAGTTCAGCGCCGTTAAGAGCTAAGCATCTCGCGGTTTCGGGGAACCACTGATCCCAGCATATGCCAACACCGATTTTTCCGTAAGCTGTTTCAAACACTTTAAATCCTGTGTTCCCGGGCGTAAAATAAAACTTTTCCTGATAGAAATGGTCATCGGGGATATGAGTTTTTCTGTAAACGCCAAGGTTTTTACCGTCAGAATCAATTACTGCCACGCTATTGTATAAGACGTTTACATCCTTTTCATAGAAGCTAACAATTACAACAACGCCTAATTCCTTAGCTACTTTTTTAAAGTGATTTACGGCATCGTTTTCTTCTACAGACTTTGCAAAGTCATAATATTCATAGACTCTTTCCTGGCAAAAGTACTGTCTTTCAAAAAGCTCCGGAAGAAGGATAATATTTGCCCCCTTCTTTGCAGCTTCCCTTACCATTTCGTCCGCTTTCTTTATGTTTTCTTCTACGTTTCTTGTGCAGCTAAACTGAAGTGCACTTACCTTCACATTTCTCATCTTTTCTCTCCCTTAGGTATCTGTTGGGTGATACAGTGAATGTTTCCGCCTCCAAGCAGGATGTCCCTTGCGCTTATAGGCACTACTTTTCTGTCTTTGCACAAAGAAACCATAATCTCAACCGCTTCTTTGTCGCTTTCTTTATTTTCTCCTCCAAATTGAGGAAGAAGCACATAATCATTGCAAAAATAAAAGTTTACGTAGCTTGCGGCAAGCCTCTCGCCTACTTCTCTTACGTCTTCCCCCTCTTCAAACACATATCCTTTAAGGTCTTCTTCCTTAACGGTTATTGGAATCTTTGGAATGGGAAGCTTGTGGACTTTAATTCCCTCTTCTTCAAGCACCTTTAAACATGCTAATGACATTTCATATTGAGGGTCATTTTCATCATCGGTCCAGGCAAGCACCACTTCGTTTTCACTTATAAAAGCACATACATTGTCTACGTGCTCGTTGGTTTCATCGTTGTAAATTCCTTTTGGAAGCCAGATAATCCTTTTTGCTCCCAAATATTCTTTTAACATTTCTTCAATTTCAAGTTTTGAAAGTTTAGGGTTTCTTCCCTTACTTAATAAGCAGGTTTCAGTCACTAAAATTGTGCCGGCGCCGTTTGAGTGAATAGAGCCACCCTCTAACACGAAGTCACCTGCATCATAACAGTCGTAACCTGCTTTGTTTAAAAACTCTTTTGCAAAGGCATCGTCGTTTTCATAGTCTTTATAAAGGCCGTCAAAGTCGCCGCCCCAAGCGTTAAAGCGCCAGTTAATGCCTCGCACAACGCCCTCTTTGCTTTTAACAAAGGTGGGGCCTATGTCTCTTGCCCAGGCATCGTCTGTCTTAATCTTTATAAGCTCAACGTTTTCTTTACCTGAAAGCGCCGAGAATGCAGCTTCTTTTGTGGCATCTTCGTAGGCTACATATATCTTTTCGCACTCTGCAATTTTTAAAATTATCTCGCAAAAAGCCTTCCTTGCAGCCTTCGCGCCGTAGGGCCACGAACCGCTTCTGTAAGGAAAAGCCATTATTGTCCCTTCATGCTTTTCAAACTCAGCGGGCATAAAGAAACCGTCCTTCACAGGAGTTGAATTTATAATCATGAAAGCCTCTCCTTAAAATCCTGATAGCCAAAGGTCTTAATCACCTTAACTTCGCCTTCTTTTGTGTAAAGGTCAATGTCGGGAAGGGCCATTCCGTTAAAGGTGTTGTTTTTAACCATTGAATAAATGGCCATGTCTTCAAACACCAAGGTATCTCCCACCTTGATTTCTTCGTCAAAAGAATAGTCTCCGATTATATCTCCCGCTAGGCAGGTGCAGGAAGAAAGCCTATAGGTAAACTTCTTTTCATTAGGCTCTCCCGAAGCAAAAAGCGGAGGCCTATAGGGCATTTCCAAAACGTCAGGCATATGGCATGCAGCGGATGCATCAAGCACCAAAGTCTTAATATCGTTATCTACAATGTCCATTACCTTAGTGACCAAATATCCTGCGTTTAAAGCAATTGCTTCTCCCGGCTCTAAATAAACTTCCACGCCGTATTTATCTTTAAAATCTTTAATAAGCTTAATTAAAAGGTCTCTGTCATAGTCATCCCTTGTGATGTGATGACCGCCTCCGAAGTTAACCCACTTTAAGCCCTTTAAATACTTTCCAAACTTTTCTTCAAAAGCCTTAAGGGTTATTTCCAAAGCATCGGAACCCTGCTCGCAAAGTGTGTGAAAATGAAGGCCGTCTATGTCTTTTAAGACGTTCTCATCAAAGCTTTTTAAGGTTACTCCAAGTCTTGAACCCTTAGCGCAAGGATCGTAAATCCCATGCTCCTGGGTGGAACATTCAGGATTCACTCTTAAACCAATGCTTTTACCCTTCGCCTTTGCAATGTCCTTAAACTTGTTAAGCTGGCTGATTGAATTAAAGACGATATGGTCGGCAATATCTGAAATCTCTTCAAACTCATCATCTCTAAAGGCAGGCGCAAAAACATGCACCTCACCCTTAAACTCTTCTCTTCCAAGCTTCGCCTCAAACAAACCGCTCGCCGTAGTTCCATCAAGGTATTTCTCTATCAACGGATAAACCGCAAACATCGAAAACGCCTTCTGCGCAAGCAGTATCTTGCACCCCGCGGCGTCTTTAACGTCCCGAAGTATTTCCAGATTCCTTATAAGGGAGCTCTCATCCACCACATATGCCGGGGTGTGGATGAAATCAAATACAGAATGATTAACTGTCATTTATATACCTCGCGTCGGCCGCGTACACGATAATACATTTGTCCTCGAACCGCTCTCGCTTAGGATCTACGCTTCGCTTCGGTCGGGTCAGAACCAAGGTCCCCCGGACCTTGTTCCCCTCCGCACCAACGGCCGCAGGCTATAAAGAAGCCTGCTCACTAAACTCGCCGTTCCTTAGTGTCCGGCTCGTTAAGTGCCGGGGCTCCATAAATTCTCGGACATAATATATTATCGCTGTACGTGGCCGACAGAATATTGAAATTTACTCTACTGTCTTTGGATTTTCATCCACAACCCAAGGCAAACCATATTTATTGAGGGCTTCCATATAAGGATCGGGATCGAACTCCTCAACGTTGAAGACGCCAGGCTTTGCCCAAGTGCCGCTTGCCACCATAGCGGTTCCGATCATTGCGGGTACGCCGGTGGTGTAACTGATGGCCTGCGCGCCGGTTTCTTTGTAGCTTTCCTGGTGGTCGCAGACGTTGTAGATGTAAATAGTTTTTTCTTTGCCATCCTTGATGCCCTTAAAGATACAGCCAATGTTTGTCTTGCCGACTGTTCTGGGGCCGAGGGATGCAGGGTCGGGAAGAAGGGCCTTTAAAAATTTAATGGGCACGATTTCTCTTCCTTCAAACATAACGGGGTCGGTTCTTAACATTCCCACGTTTTCAAGGCATTTCATGTGGGTTAAGTAGCTTTGTCCAAAAGTCATAAAGAAACGAATTCTCTTTATTCCCGGAATGTTCTTTGCTAAAGATTCGATTTCTTCGTGGTGAAGAAGATACATGTCTTTCTTGCCAACTTCCGCAAAGTCGTATTCACGCTTAATTTCCATGGGCTTAGTCTCTACCCAGTGGCCGTCTTCCCAGTAAGAACCGTTTGCGGAAACCTCACGAAGGTTGATTTCGGGGTTAAAGTTTGTGGCAAAAGCATAACCGTGGTCGCCACCGTTACAGTCCAAAATGTCGATATAGTTTATTTCATCAAAATAGTGCTTAAGCGCATAGGCTGAAAAAACCTGAGTTACGCCGGGGTCAAAGCCTGTTCCTAAGAGGGCTGTAAGGCCTGCCTTTTTAAACTTTTCATCATATGCCCACTGGTAGCTGTAATCAAAGTAAGCTGTGAAGCCTTTTTCTTTGCAGCGCTTTTCGTACTGAGCTCTCCAAACAGGATCCTCTGTGTCTTCAGCTTCGTAGTTTGCTGTGTCTACATAGTTTGCGCCGCATTCAAGGCAGGCATCCATGATGGTTAAATCCTGATAAGGAAGGGCTACGTTTAATACGGTGTGAGGCTTAAATTCTTTCATCAAAGAAACCAATGAGTCAAAAGAATCCGCATCGACAGTAGCGGTAGTAATCTTTGCCTTGGTTTTACTCTGTAATTTTTCTTTTAACGCATCACACTTTGATACTGTTCTTGATGCAAGCAAAATCTCCGTAAAAATCGGGTTTTCGCAACACTTATAAATTGCAACTGTGGCAACACCGCCACATCCTATTACCATTAATTTCATTTTTTATCTCCTTTATGACTCTTGTTTCTTTCTTCCTTCTTCTTCTTTTAAAAGGTCTTCAACATACTTTGGAAGCATGAAAGCTCCGGTGTGAAGATTTGTGGTGTAATACCAGGTTTTGATACCTCTTTCGTTCCAGCGCTTCGCGTTTAAATCCTTGACGGGATGATACTTTTTGCTGGCAAATCCAAAGAGCCAGTAGCCCGAAGGACACGTGGGAATGTGGGCCTGGTAAACACGGCTTATGGGAAAGCTCTTGAAAGCCTTTCTGTGCATGGCTCTGCAGGTTTCTTCGTCCTCATCAAAGAAGGGGCTTCCGTGCTGATAAACCATGATTCCGTCTTCTTTTAATGCCTTAAAGCAGGATCCGTAAAACTCCTTTGTAAATAAACCTGCCGTATGGCCCAGTGGATCTGTGGAATCGTTTATTATAAGGTCGTATTGATCTGTTTTTCCTCTTAAAAATCTAAGGCCGTCTCTGTTATGAAGCTTCACTCTTTCATCGTCAAGTCCGCAGGCGTTGTCGGGGAAGAACTTACGGCAAACGTCCACAAACATTTCGTCGGGCTCCACCACATCGATTTCTTCGATTTCCTTGTAATAAGAAAGCTCTCTTGCCACGCCGCCGTCACCGCCACCGATAACAAGCACTTTCTTTACATTGGGGTGAACCGCCATGGGCACATGAACTATCATTTCATCGTAGGTAAATTCATCCTTTTCAGAAAAGATTACGCTACCGTCGGAAGTTAAGAATCTTCCAAACTCTGCCGATTCAAAAACATCGATTCTTTGGTAGTCGCTTGTGCCGCTAAACAGCTGTTTTTCAACTCTTACAGACATCTTTACATTGTCTGTATGCATTTCAGAAAACCAAAATTCCATTTTCTTTTTCCTTTATTTTAAAACGTTTAGTTTTTCAAGTGTTCCGTCTTCAGGGCCCTGCATTGAGCAGCCTTTTTCTTTGGCATACAAAGTATAATCAATGATTTCCTTTGTAATCATTTCACCCGGTGCCAAAATCGGGATTCCGGGAGGATAGCACATAACAAATTCTCCGCAGATACGCCCTGCGGTTTCTTTTATCGGGACAAGTTCTTTGTCCGCATAAAAGGCCTTTTGAGGGGTGGCCGCAACAATGGGAGCTATGTACTCTGCATTGTGAAGTTTGGACGTAGGCTTAGAATAAAGTCTCTTTATATCTTCAAGCGCACCAACCAAGCGCTCTATATCCTGCATTCTGTCGCCGATTGAAATGTAGGCTAAGATATTTCCGATGTCACCGAATTCAATCTGAATGTCGTATTCGTCTCTTAAAAGGTCGTAAACCTCGATTCCTGTAAGGCCTATGTCCCTTGTGTAAACGGAAAGCTTTGTAACGTCGTAGTCGTAAATGCTTGTTTTGTTTACAAGCTCTTTTCCGTATGCGTAGTAGCCGCCGATAGAGTTAATTTCGCTTCTTGCGTATTCGGCCATGTTTTTAACTTTTTCAAAGGATTCACGGCCTCTTAGCGCCAGGTTTCTTCTTGAAATATCAAGGCTTGATAATAAAAGATAACTTGCGCTTGTAGTCTGAGTTAAGTTAATTATCTGCTCCACATACCTTGGATTTACGTTTTCACCAAGAAGCAAAATCGAACTTTGAGTTAAGCTTCCGCCGGACTTATGCATGCTCACCGCCGCCATGTCGGCCCCTGCTTCCATGGCACTCATGGGAAGGTTTTCGTTAAAGTAAAGGTGAGTGCCGTGAGCTTCGTCCGCAAGCACCATCATGTTATGGCTATGGGCAAGCTCTACGATTGATTTAATGTCCGAGCACACGCCGTAATATGTGGGGTTATTTACCAAAATCGCCTTTGCATCGGGATGTTTATTGATCGCTTCTTCTATTTTTGAAAGTTCCATTCCAAGAGCGATTCCTATGTGATTATCAACCTCAGGATTTACATACACAGGCTCTGCTCCGCAAAGAACCAGGGCATTTATCACGCTTCTATGTACGTTTCTTGGAAGAATGATTTTATCTCCAGCCTTGCAGGCTGTAAGAACCATGCTTTGCACTGCCGATGTGGTGCCTCCCACCATAAAGTAAGCATGAGCTGCGCCGAATGCTTCCGCCGCCAGATTTTCCGCATCCAAAATAACGGAAACGGGGTGGCACAGGTTATCAAGGGGCTTCATGGAATTTACATCAAGGCCCACACACTTTTCGCCAAGCAGCGTCACAAGCTCCGGGTTACCTCTTCCTCTTTTATGCCCCGGCACATCAAAGGGCACCACTCTTTGCTTCCTGAATCTTTCAAGCGCCTCATATACCGGCGCGGATTTTTGCTTTTCTAAGTTCATAGCTACTCCATACTATACTATGCTTGGCAAATGTGTTGTTCGTTCTCAGACACGCTCTCGCTTAGGACTCCGCCCAACGGATGCTAAGCTCGAAAAAACCTCGCTAAGCACCGGGGCTTCATATAGTCTTCAAACAAACAACACATTCACCAAGCTTTTTAAGATTCTCTTGTAAACAAAACAGGTGCATAGAAGCATCATGCTTCATATACACCTGCAAATAGTCTTCTTCCATATGCTCCCGTCTTACCATTACAGGGGTTACCGAATATTATTGACCGTTTCACAAGTGATTTTGATGCTTCATTCACGCTCCACCTTCATTCGTAATCCGCTTATTTCATAAGCTTCTCTGTGCTTCGCACTACGATTACTCATTTTGGTGTAGGTACTGCTTCGCAGTATTGTCTAGTCGATATAATCGTCTTTGATTATGCAAGCATATCAAATCCGATAAATCGCCTATCCAACCGTGAATAGTATCATCTTATAAAATTTGAGCCTGACCTTTCGGCCTTCTCAATCAATAAATTGCGATTTCTCGCAGTCGGCTTTCGACCCGCCTGTCCGTCCGGGCATTTCTTTCTTTGTAAAAAGAAAGCGGTCGATATCCTGTATTACGGGATATTTCTTATATGTTTTAACATACTTTGTCTAGTTTAGCAACACATTATTTTTGCCTATTTTTCAAGGTTTGAATATATTTACAAAAACTATGGATTTAGTGCATATCTCTATGCTAAAATCAAACCTGATGTGTATAACTATTCAAATATTAAATACACAAAGGAGCTAACATGGCAGACTCAAACAATGAACAAAGATACGGAGCCGGCGTAAATCCCAGTTTTTACAGCAATCTTCCGGCTGATGAAAACAAAGAAAAAGTGTTCCTTGGCACTATTGGAGCCATCCTTGGAGCTTTGGCAGGCGCACTTTTGATTGCCCTCTTAGACAAGATTGGTTTTGTTGCATCCATAAGCGGTGTAGTGATGGCTTATTTATCACTTTTTCTTTATGCAAAATTTGCAGGTACCCTTTCAAAGAAAGGCATTATCATCTGCGTCGTAATCATGGTTATTACAGTGTTTTTAACAGAATGGACTCTTTATTCCATTGCTGTATATAAAGAGCTGTCAAAATATGATTACTATTTCCTCGATATTTTCCTTCAGTTTTACATTTTCCTTGGTGAACCTGAAATCCTTAGAAGTTTCCTTGTGAACATCTTGATGCTTTATGGATTTACAGCCCTCGGAGCCGTTCCAAAGATTAAGGAATTTAGCAAAAGAAAGCCCGAAGATGTTTCAAAGCCCTTCGCAGGCGAAGCCTTCAGAGTTGGAAAGCCCGCTACAGATAACACCTTCAGAGGTCCCAACACTTCCTTTGGCGGAAATGATATCACCGCTAATGCAAACTCGGTAGAAACTTACGAAGAAACCAACACAGAAGAATAAAAAAACCGGCCGCGAGAAATTCGCGGCCGATTTTTTATCAATCATGTCGCGTACAGTTAAAAGAAAATTAATACATTATGTATTGAAACGCGTAAACTTTTGTAATATTATTTTTCTATAGGATGGTGATTATATGAGTGAATTTTTCTTGTTACGTATGCGCGTTAACGGCATAAAAAGCATTTCCAAAGAAATACAGTTAGATTTTTATAATAAAACTATGGAAAATTTTGATCCTGAATTATATCGAGTTAAAGCTATCTATGGCGAGAATGGTTCCGGAAAGACAGGAATTGTTACAGCTTTAAATATCGTGAAAAAAATTGTTTTAAATCCCGATTATTTATCTCAGCAAGAAAACCAATCTTTGTTGAACGAAATAGTTAATAAAAAAAGCAAAGAGCTATTCGTAGAAATCGAATACGTATTTCATGCTCCCGCTATTTTCGATGTCTATAAGTATTCAATTACATTAACCCAATCAAATGAATCTTATGTAATATCAGGCGAGAAGCTGGATGTAATACATAGCTATACTAAAAATAAAAAGTTTAAAAACGTTTTCGAAATAAATGAGGGAAAGATTACTAATTTAACCGCATCTGATGATGTCCGCTTAGCTATCGAAAGGGAGACTTTCAATCTGCTGAATAAAAGGGTGTTTGTAATAGAGCTTGCAAAGTATTACTTTAAGGAAAAAGTATACAGCGATTTTTCTTTTGAACCCTCCTCAGTGCTTCTACTCTTCCTCAATCTAAAAGTCTATCTAGAAGAGGAAGATATGCATGAAATGTATCTGATTACCAAGCTTTTAAAAAACAATTTCCCTGATGAAAATAGCAAGCAGAACCCCATCTTTGACTCATACATTGATAAACAAATCTATTATTTAGATTCAAAAGGAAGAGATATCGTAGACAAGGCTAATTTTGATTCATACAAAGGTAAGATAAAGCGAATGGAACGCTTCCTTAAACTATTTAAAAATGATTTGAAATCGATTAGCATAGAAAAACTAGACAACGGAAGCCAATACAAGTGCGAACTTATTCTTAACTATGGACATTATTCTGTTAACAGAGAGTTTGAAAGTACCGGCGTAAAGAAACTAATAAAGCTATACGACAGCCTTTCCAATGCAGATAATGGAGGTATTTCCTTTATCGACGAAATGGACTCAAATTTAAACGATATCTACTTATGCAAACTGATTGAGTATTTCATGTATTACAGCAAAGGACAATTGTGTTTTACCACACACAATCTCGACCCCATGACTATCCTAAAGAATAACAGAAACTCTATAGATTTTTTGTCCAGCAACAATACAATTACATCATGGAAAGTAACCGGAAACGCCGCCCCCGACAGATATTACAGAAACGGTATGATAGAGAACTCTCCGTTTAATATAGAAGCAGACGATTTCATCGGAATGTTCGGAGAGTAGGCATGGGATTACAAATAATAATTTGCGTCGAAGCTGATAAGCGCTCACGTACAGACAACAACTACATAAATCAGACATTGCGCCATTATTACGAGATAACAAATGACATAAACATAAACTATATTAATATGGGTGGCAAGTCAAAGTACAACAGTCGTGAAGTATTGAAAAAAATTAAAGAGCTTTCTTCTGATTATAAACTCGGTGAAACATCGGTTGTTTATTGTATAGATACCGACTCTTTCGAAACAAACAATACTCAGAAGAAAGAATTAGATGATATTACTGCTTTTACCGGAAAAAATGGCTATGATTTGATACTGTTTTGTCACGACGTCGAAGAAGTTTACTGGGGGCAGCATGTTCATGATGATAATAAAAGAGATACTGCCGTTAGATTCGTCAAAAACAAGGAGATATGTAATGTTGACACTAAGAGGTTAATGTCAAATAAACTCTCCAAATACCACAGTAACGTTTTAAACATATTTGACAAATATCTAAAGCGAAAAAGAAGATGACATTTTGTTCATGATTCAAAAATAATCGGCCGCGAGAAATTCGCGGCCGATTATTAATTCTATTTTCTGTCCTTTTCCTTCTCCAACAAACAATCTTCATAAGCATTCTCAAGCATCATCCATGCATAATCAGAAAGAAACTTTTGGGGAACACTAGCAATCGGATCAAGTCTGGTTATCATTCTCTCACCATCAACCATATAATCAATCTCATAGTACCCGTCTTTTGAAGCAAGAAGATTTCCTTTTATGCCATATTCCTCGCTCTTAGCTTGCTCCACCAGCGTTTCTCCGCGGTCTCTGTAAATAGCTTCCATAATCGCTCTATTCACAAACTCACCAAAGGATTCGCCCATCTCATCGGCATGTGATTTTATAAAATCGAGATTCCCTTTTTCGGTTCGTACTCGAATCTGATCTGTTGAATTTACGTATCTTAAACTTGCTTCTCGTTGAGCTTTTGTATATGTTGCGCCCATATTTTCCTCCAAATAAAATATAGATACACTATACTTGTCATATATAGTGTATCTATATCATTGCCTTGTGTCAATATTTTTAGTTATCTTTGCAATATAAACAACATCACATCAAACACCTGCTCATTTGCCTTTATGACTAGGGCAATGTCTTTCTTGGCGCGGCTCATGCCGTGGAAAAGGCGTCTTACGCTTGATTCTCCGGGGTGGCGAAGGTCGCCTTCGTCGTCGTAGTAAAAGTCTTCGTCAAGCATCATCACGACCTTGTCAAATTCCTTGCACTCAGACTCTGTGTCTTCCGTCTCGAATTTATCTTTATACTCAGAAAGTCTCTTTGGAAATGTGACCATTGATAAATCCGGATCTTTAATGTATACATACCCCCGCTTTTCGTACTCGCAGATAAGCTCGCCGGCTTCTTTTGAATTGTTTGCGTAGGCTACGGAAATTGATGGATAGTCTTTTCTTTGAGCCCTGGTTTTAAAGCTCATAACGCAGTTAATAAAAGTTGAAAGCTCGGCGTTTATACGAATCTTATTGGTAAGCCTGTACTGCACAAAGTCAGGGATTTCTTCAATGAGGCAAGAGCCGTAGCCGATTCTTTCTTCCTCGGAAATGGCATCTTCTCTGTCATAAGAAATTATTATGGGCGCATCCCACTCTTTGGATAATGCCAGAATCCAGGAAAGGGTGTCCTCATCGATTCTGTGGCCTTCGTCTATTAAGATAAAAGAATATATATCGGCGATAATCGGCCTTGTGCCCTCGTTACAATAAAAGAAATCGACTCGTTTAAGCCTTTCATCAAGCTTATCAAGCTCCTTTGCCCTGGGGCCAAAGTGAAGCACACAAACCTTTTCATTTTTGGAAAGAGTCATTGCTATATCAAATAAAAGAATGGTTTTTCCTGTTCCCGGAAGCCCCGTAAATCCTTGAATGGGAGCACGCGCACCCTTTTCTCTGTCGCATACGTCCCTTAAAATCTGTTTCTTTATGTCTCTTTGCTGAGATGTTAAGAAATATTCTCCGCGAAGAAACCGGGCCGAATCGGTAAGGGGAGATATCAAATAAGATTCTTCTTTAAAAAGATCTTCTATGTCTCCGTCATATATTTCAGTCTGTCGGCTTAAGGCTCTTTCTAAATCGGCAAAGTCAGTTTCCACAAGCTTTCCCGTGTTTGAAAGCCGCACCAATCTGTTTTCTTTGCTTATGTAAGTGTAAAAATGCATGGGCTTACCAAGGGAAGAAAGATAGTATCTGTTTGAAATCAGCTGCGCCTTAATGGCATCGTCCGATACACCTCCGCTTTTAAGCTCCACATTTACAAGTGAGTCAGAAGAAACCCTTATTAAATCAAACTCTTTTCCGAGTTTTGGCATGGTAAAAGAATAAAAGAACTCAATGGAGGTAGCATCTCCCGACACCTTACAAAGGTTATCGGTAAGGGCCTTTAATCCCTGCATTTCCCATTCTTTTATCTTTAAAAATGTTTTTCTCCCCGAAAGCTGTCTTTCTAATCGCGATAGCCTCTCCGGATCAGATATTCTTGTAAGAGTGTAAATATTTATTGGTTTCATAAGATTATTATACAATAAAAAGAAACAATGATTGTTAAAGGGCCCCCGAAAACGGGAGCCCTCTTAATTATCTATACTTTTGAATTAAATCCTGAGAATATCCAAAGTCAACTTCAGGGTTTCTGTTGTAGATTGTTTCAAAAATCTTTCTTATTACTTCTTTTCTTCCGGCTGCTGCCATATCAGAGATTATAAGATTTTGTCCGTCTCTGGTTCTAAGCCTTATATTTGATGATGTGGGCACAAAATTGGTTCTTTGTACAAACTCATATGCCCAAACAATGTCTTCATACCTTACAAACACAAGCTTGTTACCAAAGCTCATGATATATCTGGGAGTAAGATAAGTGCGGGCTTTCTTTATGTATTCGGTCTGAGGGCTGTCAATTTCACCTGAAATCTGCATAGCTTCCGCATCGGATAACTTCTTTATTACGTTTGAATATCCAAAGAATCTAAGTCCGTATAGGCCTCCAATCAAGAGTGCAAACAAACCTACTATCAATGCCAGTACATAAAGCCCTGAACTTTTGCTTGTTTGAGCCTTATAATTAAGGCCAACGCCCTGCATGTAGCCTTCAAAGTTTTCTTTTGTGAACTGATTTTCAGGATCTTCTCCCTCGTTGTATGCTTCCAAAGCAAAGTCCATGACTTCATCATTTAGCTTGGTAATGGTACCCATTACAATGTAGCTTCCCTTTGTAGCCACTTCTTTCTTGATTTTATCAAGCTCCGATTTTGTGCTCTTTAAAATGTATAAATCGTTATCATCCCAAATATAGCTATAATATTCGCTGTTATCATAGCTTCCAAACTCCCAGGGCTCATCGGAAATCGGTACGTATACGCAAATGTCCTCTTCCAAAAGGCCGTCGTTATAAGCCTGTCCGAAGTAAATTGCATCTTCTTTTGACTTATTTCCCGATGAAATGCCAAAAAAGAAAAGTGCACCTGCAATTAATAAAATTACGATTCCTACGATAAATCCGGTCCTTGTGTCGTTAATCTCTTTTTGAATCTTTGAACTAATATCTTTCATGTCTCCTCCTCAAAAGGTTAGTACAAAGAAAACTTTAGCAAAAATAGAGGTTTCTTTCAACATAAAACCGCGAGCAAATCACTAGGATCTGCCCGCGGCCTAAATAAAGTTTCCCCTATTTACTTTGTAATTTCAAAGTCTACAGTGGTCTCTCCTTTAAAGAAGATTGAATCATCGGATACCTTTGCGTGTAAGGTGTAAGAACCTGCCTCTGAAGGCATCTTGTCGGAAGAATAATCTTTTCCGTCAGCAGTCTTACCGGTTACAGTGTATTCAATGTCATCGTATTCTTTAAACAACTTCTCAACTTCGGCACTTCCGCGCTTGTAAGCTGTGATGTCAAATACATCCATTTCGGCTTCTTCGCCATCATAGGTCTTATCAAATGCGTAAACGCCTTCAAAATCGATGTCTCTCTTTGCAATATCGGGTACGCAAGAGCCGTCCTTCTTTACTGTGAAGGTATCAAAGAGCTCTGAATTTATACCGTTGTATGCGTATGTGTCCAAAGAAAGCACATCGCCCTTAACTCGTACAAAACCAAAGAACTGCTTTCTTACTCTCTGGCCGCAAAGCATGTCGTTAACTACGCTTGTAGCGCATCCTTCTTCGATATACTCATCGGGAACTGCGTAACGAGACTCAGCGTTTTCTTTGGAAATATCAAGTGACTTTTCACCCGCAAAGTTCATGGTTACATAGTGTGTTCCTTCAGGCTCGATGTTATACATTCTTCCCTCTGTTTCAACAGCTTCGGTGTAAGGGTTATCGTAAGTGATTTCTCCGTGGCCTTCGCCTGTTTCTCTTTCATTTGAAACATAGCCTGAGAAGAAATCGCCGTTAACATCTTTTCCGTAGTAGTAAGGGTTGGTTCTTGTGTATGCGTGGTCGTGGCCCTGCAAAATAAGGTCTACAGAATACTTTGCAAACAAGGGGCAAAGGTTAGCTCTTAATGCTCTGGAGCCTCCGTCCATTGTGTGATAGCCAACGCTCATCATGCCTGCGTGAGTAAGCACGATTGTCCACTTAACCTTTCCTTCTTCTCTTAACTTCTGCGCATTTTCAAGCTCTGAAACAATCCATGCGTACTGCTCTCTGTAATCACAGTGAGGATCGTATTCACCGTTTCCTGCGCCCGTAAGGTAGGTTGACTCATTTGAGTTTGTGGAAATAAGGTATACATTTCCGATCTGAATGCTTGAGCAGCCACCGCTTGAGTGAGGATTGTGCTTTCCGTCGGTACAATAATTTGCAAAGTCAATATCGTACATGGAGAAGAAACCGTCCACAGAGTTATCGTGGTTACCTGCAATCGGGATATGAACAGTATCCATCATATCTTCCGCATCAAAGTCAACCGCCATGTTGTATTCATCGATAAAGTAGTTATCGTCGTGACACTCATTTGTGATATCACCGCAGTCGATGTAAGCAACAAGTTTTGAATCTTCCACTGTTCTTGCAGTCTTAAAGGCTTCTCTCATCATTGCTTCATACTGGCGGTACTGTGACTCGTTTTCTGCCTGAGGGTCGGTTACGTAGATAAAGAAGAAATCATCCAAATCTCCCTTAATGGTCCAAAGACCGGGACGTGAGTAACCAACGCTGTCGCTTCCCACACGGTAGTAGTATTCAGAGCCTTCGGGAAGGTTCTCTACGTGAGCCTTGTGGCAGTAGTAAGTTGCGGATTCATCGGAATTTTCGATTGCTGTGTTAAAGTAATCGGGAACGGTTATGACCTTTCCGCTCTCAATTCCCTTATCCCAATCGTATGTGTAAATATCTTTAACTTCTTTTTTGTCAACATACTGAAGGCCTGTGTCTTTTCCTTCTACGTCAACTGTTCTCCAAGCCACACCTCTTGAATAAACATCGTTATAGAATGTGGTTGAAACACCGGCTACAACGTCTGATATTTCATAGGAGTATGTCTTTGCTACGGGAGCTTCAACATCCGTCATCACAAAAACTTCGCTAAAGTCAAGCTCTGTACCTTCAGGAGCTCCGTCACCTTTGATTCTTAAGCATGCAAGGTTCTGGTCAAAGAAATCTTCTGTGATTTCCATTAATGCAAATCCGTCTGTGTAGTTTAAGTCTCCGATGTATAAGCTGTCCCATCCCTCGGGATCGTCTATAACACCTTCAATGTAAAGGGTTCTGAAAGGAAAATCTTTCTTCGGCTCATACTTAAATACAAGATAGTCGCCTTCTTTAACCTTTACGCCTTCACCTTCCTGAAAAACACAGCGCACGCGCACGTTATCTTCTTTGTCATCGGTTATAAATACTACATTTCCATCGGAATCTACGGAATCAAACAACACACTTCCCGATTCTTCAAAGAAGTTATCGTTGTCCATCTTAACCATTCCTGTGATGGTGCCTGAGTATCCTGCGCAAGTAACCTTGCTTCCGACTTCGTAAACATTTTCTGCTACAGTTTCTTCTGCCTTAACTTCTGTAGGTGTGCTTGATGCTTCAGTCTTTTTACCGCATCCGCCACATCCCGAAAGCACTACAGCAGCCGTAAGGAGAACTGCGGCAAACTGCTTTAAAATAGTCTTTTTCTTCATCTGCCTACTCCTCCTTATTCAATTTCTATTGTGTAAAGTTCGTAAACTTTATCAAAAATCTTATTTGCCATGCCAAGGTTCATGACAGGTTTCTTGGTGCCCTTATCAATTACAGCTACTGCCACCTTAACCTTGCCTTCAGCCTTTGCGCCGATTGTAACGGGCACTTTAACGCTTGACTTATCGCCGGGCATTATCTTTGATGCCGCAAAATCAGCGGTTGCCGTTCCTAAATTATCTTCGATAGACTCAGCGTTTTCAGGAAGCACAAACACTTCTACCTGATAATCGTTATAGGAAGGAGCGATACCGTCGTTAACAAATGTAAGGTCTAAGTTAAGTCTGCTGCCGGCCTTTGCCGTTTCAACAGCATTTACCTTGCTTACACGTAAGCGATAACCCATGAGCTTTTGTAAGTACTCAATGTTTCCTCTGTAAGAAGAAGCCTCTTTGCTACCCTTTTCAATATCGCAAGGGGAGCAGGGTCCGAGCCATGATGTATGAGAATCTCTTAAGTAAGAAATGGATCTCATAATGGTGTCGTTGTGAGTCCAAGCAAGCACGTCTCCGCTTGCGAATTCACCGCCCGAATAGTTTGACTTCCAAAAATCGGGAGCCTTTGAGCAGTCTACAAGGAAGTCTTCCGTTCCTTCTTCCTGTCCGAATACGTCGTTAAACATACCAAACTTATTCTCGATTGAGAAATCATAGGAAGAACGGATACCAACCTTTGTTTTCTTAAAGTTGTCAGTGTATGCCTTTGCATACTTTGCTACAGTTTCATCATCGGGCCATTCGCCTGATCCAAAATCATATTCTTCGAAGGATTCTTCGGTAGGCCAAGTGTGCATCTCGCCCCAGTGTCCGAGTGAACCCATTTCGATGTATGCTGCAGAACCGTCAAATTCACCGGCAATTGCTTTAATGCATGCTGCGTGATATTTGATAAAGGATTCTGAGTAATAGTTAGGTGAAAATCCTGCACCGCCCAAAACATCAAAGTCGGGCCAGTTGTAGAATGTTCCTGCGTTTTCAATTTTTTCACTTACCACGTCATTACAAAGTTCTGCGAAAAGCCAAGCGGGGATGTCCATTCTGTAATTACCTGTGGCAACAAGTTTCTTAACTGTATCTTCAGTCACCTTACCGTCATCCAAAAGATTGTTCTTTTCAATGAAGGCCTTGTCAACGAACTCTCCGTAGGTTTCATCCTTACGTGAGCCTGTTAAAGGTTCAGGTGTGTCGATAACGAATCTGATGATGAAGTTTACATCATTTTCTTCCCAGAAAGAAACATGGTATTCTTTTTCAACGTTTTCCCAATCGAAGGTGCCCTTTGAAAGTTCTAAGTTAGACCAGGTCAAAGGAAGGTAAGCAAGATCATAGTCAAATGCTATTTTCTTTGCGCCCTCTTCGCCGATTGTGGTCCAGCAAGCCCAGCCGGTTCCGGGATTAGCGAAGGCATCAAAGCCTGCCTTAGGATAAGCAAAGCCTTCTTCGTAGGTCATTTCAAATGCATCTTTTGTGGTAAGATATCCTGTTTCAGGAATCGATACCGCTCTGTTTAAAGCAAATGCATGCACGCCCACAGTCTTAGGATTTCCGATATCTTCAAGATACACGCTTACGGTTGCGTAATCGGGATAATAATCTTCGTCGACGGTAATGATTGATGCTCCAAGCTTATTGTCCGCAATTACGGGATAGAGCTTTTGCTGTCTTACAACGAAGTCCGCTCCCTCCAAGCCTAAATACTTAAAGCCCTTCTTATTGTCAGTATCAAGCACAAACGAGGTTCTTGTATTTAAGTCTTTATTTAAAGAAGAAACCATTGCGAAAAGCTTATCCTGTGAAGAAGCAGCCACCAATGTGTAGTTCTCGCTAGTATCCTTTGCTTCCGCATTATCAACCACAAACCATTCTCCCATGTCACCTGTGAAAATATCATCTGTGATTGATCCGGGTGCAGGGTCTTTAACCTCTACTTTAAATGACTTGATCTCGCTTCTTACACCGCTTTTAACCTTAACATTCACGGTATATTCTCCCGGCGCCAAAAGTTTCTTATTTGTAATAAGTTTGTTTCCGTCAAGCTTAAATGCTTTATTGTCGGGACCGTTCTTTTCACTTGTTACAAATGTGTATTTGTAATCCTTTGAGTCACCGCCCTTTGCAGAGAATGTGGCGATAACGCCATCCTGCATAGAAGCTTCGGATAAAGCAAGTGTTTCTTCCTGATTTAATTCAAAATCGCTAATGTAAGGTTCATCGGATACGATGGTTACTTTTTCTTTAGGCTGTGCAATCACCTCGTCTTCTTCGGTGTATTTATAAATACTTTCCCAAGAATCGTTAAGTAACACGATGTGGAATCCGATTTCCTCAGTTTTAGGGCTTATAAGCTCGTAGGGAACAGCCACTTCGATGACTGAGCCATCTTCTGACTGTCCAAAGTCGATGTAGTCGACTTCTGTTCCGGGCCATTCACCCGCATATGACACATATAAAAATCCATTCTCTACCAAAAATTCATATCCGCCACCGTCTGTGTCGTAACCGGTCGAAGGATCATTGTCTATATCCAAATAAATCTGGAAATAGCACCACTTGGAAAGGTCGTTTACAGCAAACATTATGTTAAATGTTTCTTCATCGCAGTATGCGGCTACTCTGTCAAACACCCCTTCGGGCTCTTCAAGAATATCTACGATGTCTTTCCAGTCGTCTGTGTTACCGTCAAGCACAAAAGAAGCTTCTTCCGCCTCTTCTGCTTCAACGGCACTTAAGTTCGTTCCACTGCTAAAGATGCTGAGTGCCAAAACCCCCGCTAAGGCACCTGCCAATACTTTGGCCGCAACTTTACGAAACAAGCTACGTCGATTGCGCATTGCAATACCCCCTTAATTAAGTTGTTACGTGACTTCTCTCCCTGGTTTGGTTGTTTTTGCCAAACTCTCTAGTCATATTAATAAGTTTCTTGTAATCCTG
Organism: Lachnospiraceae bacterium; assembly: GCA_016291405.1. Lineage (GTDB taxonomy): Bacteria > Bacillota > Clostridia > Lachnospirales > Lachnospiraceae > UBA1258. The sequence goes on along the minus strand of JAEEXG010000014.1, from coordinate 10,933 downwards.
CACAAAGATTACGAGTAAACTATAACACTTCCCTACGGGGTTGTAAACGAATTTTACGTAAATTTTTCGTATTTGTTTACGAAACGTTTTACTATTTACGTTAATGTGGTATAGTAGTTACGTAGACTAGCGAGGTGGACCCGTGGGACGGGGTTAGTGGTCCATTTTCTTTTGACAGGGGCCCGGGAACATATATTACTTTTTCGACACGCTCTCGCTCGACCCTCGCACTAGCGGCCGCAGGCTATAAAGAAGCCTGCTCACTAAACTCGCCGGACAATAGTCCGCCTCGTTAAGTGCCGAGGCTCAGGAGGGTCTCAAAAGTAATATATGTTCCCGGACCACAATTCTAAGTATGAACGGACCGCAAACCACGTCCCGCAGGTCCACAAAACAGCATAAAACTTTAGGGGTGAAAAAATGAAAAAAATGATGGGTATTTTTGCAAGTGCGATACTTGCAAGTTGTTTCCTTTGTGCTTGCGGTGCAAATGTAAACACACAAACCGTAAGCAACAAAGAACCGGAAGTAAAAGAAACAAATGCAGTTGAAACTGAAGCTTCCGCAGAAGAAGAAACTAAAGAAGAAGAACTTATTGTAGGCGGCAAGATAATCGTGGGAAGTGATGTTTCCACTATCGAAGAAGCTGTAAACAAGGCAGGGGAAGGCACTGTAATTTTTCTTCCAAAGGGAACATACGAGGAATTTGTTTATCTTGATAAAGACGGCGTTACATTAATGGGCGAAGAGGGAACCGTTATTGACGCTTCGGGAAAAGAGCTTTCGGATGATGAAAGCGTAGCAATTGAAGTAAGCGGTACCGGCATAAGAGTTGAAGGAATCGAAGTAAAGAATCTTTTGATTGAAGGTCCTTCTGATGTGTGCCCCATCGGTATTAAGGTAGACAAGGGTTCTAAAGATATAACAATTAAGAATTGTAAGGTTCACGACCTTGGATTTATATATGATTTTAGTTCGGACGATGATAACTACAACGCTCACGGCATTTACGTAAGCGGCGGTGTGGACAAGGAAACCACAAACATTTTAGTTGACGGATGCGAGCTTTATAACTTACATCTTGGAAGCTCTGAATCTTTAGTATTTAACGGAAATGTAGTAGGCTTTGAAGCTTCCAATAACTACATCCATGATTGCGATAACATCGGTATCGATGCTATCGGCTACGAGCAGGATGAAGATAATGAAAATGACAGCGCAAGAAACGGTAAGATTCACGGAAACTTTGTTAAGAACATTAACTCGGACCCTTCCATAAATCCCACCTATGATTCAGCCTGCGCGGACGGAATCTACGTTGACGGCGGAAGAGACATAGAAATTTACGATAACTTTGTTATAAGCTGTAACATCGGTATCGAAGTTGCAAGCGAACACCAAGGAAAAGTTACTTCAGGCATAAACGTTCACGACAACAGCCTTGCCTTTAACAACGACTGGGCAGGCATCTGCATCGGCGGTTACGATCCCGAAGAAACAGGCACAGCTAAGGGCTGCACTATTAAAAATAACATCGTGTACAACACCGACTTATATTGCCTTGTAGTTCAGTACGCTTGCGATGAATCAAACGTAATAGAAGGAAATACCTTTGTAGCCGAAAAAGACGGCATCGCTTACGGAGATGAATTTGAAGAGCTTAGCCGCGGAAACACCATTAAAGGCAACTCCTTCACAATCGACATGAACGAGTTTGGCTATCCCGATAACACTCAAATCACAGTCAAATCCGTTACCGTAGATGAAGCTACTCGCACCATCACAATTGAGCAATAAACATATCTACATCCTCCACTATAGATATAGTTTTTTGATACAGAAAAGGCCTCGGATTTTCCGAGGCTCTTTTTCTGTTACTTTGCGGACTTGAAGCTTTGACCGAAGACACATTACATGATAAACTGAAAAAAGTTGAATTCACATAATTCCTTTATAAGGAGGCTAGAATGGACACAGAAACATCAACAATTCAGAATGAAACCACGCCGGAGGTTGAAAATGAATCTCCGCTCTATGAAGCAAACTACGTATTAACTGAAGAAGTGTATAAAAAGCTGATTCTAAGAGCTCGCCCATGGCTAAGACTACTAATTTCATGGGCATTGCTGGTAGCGGCATGTTTTTTACTCTCACTTGCAAACAAAAATAGAACAGACACACTATGGCCTTCGCTTATAATAGTAACTATCGTTATGCCTCTGACTATATTCATCGCACTAAGAAGAAATTTGAAGAATTTTAGACAAGACAAAAGTCTTTACAACTCTGAAAGACACCTTAAGTTTTACAGTGATAGGCTTGTAATTGAAACTCCAAGGGGAAACAGAATCACACCTTACAGCGAGCTTTATAAGATTAAGGAAAAGAAAGACTATTTTTACCTGTACATTTCGAAAAATAGATTCATACCTGTAATAAAAGAATACTGTTCGGAAGAATTGATGGATTTTATCAGAAAGATTAAGTAAACAACAATGGACGAAGCTTACGCTTCGTCCATTTCATTTATTAATGACTTGCAGAAGTAGCTGTGGTTGCGATGGTTGTTAAAATAACAATTTCAGAGACAATAAGCATTGTAAGAATGTTTGTTAAAGTTACATATCTTGCAGGACGCTTGTCAGTTGCGAAGCACTCGGATGCAAGTAAAGAAGCAAGTACAAGTCTTGTTCTGTTTCCCATTGAGAAGCTTCCAAAGCCCTTAAAGGTCTTTAAGTAGTCTGCAGCTTCAACGATTTCCTTTGCAAGTGTTTGAGGATCCATATCGATTCCAAGGAGAGCTCCCAAAGTAGGAAGTGACATATCGGTGGGGAATCTTCTCTTTAAAGCCTTGAAGGCGTCAAATAAAGCTTCAACCTTTTCACACTTTTCAATTGAAGTGCCTTCCTGCAAAGCCATTACGTGGCTTAAAGACTGAACTGCGTTTAAATCATGGAATTTGTTCTTCATGATAAGATAGCAGCTTTCAGTATCTTCAACGATCTTTTCTACAGGGTCTGTGGTCATTGCAAGTAAGCTTACAAGCACCATATCGTCATCATCTGTCAAAATGGGATGAATCTTATTCATGTCGTGCATGATTTTCTTTGTCTTATCGATGATTTCTTCCACCCTGATTCCTTCTTTTAAATCAGCAAGACCGAGGGCTGTTAAAGCAATGTAGTCTGTTCCAAAGACTCTTCCTCTCTTTAACTCATCGTATGCTTTCTTTGCTCTTTCAAGGTATTCAGCGGGATTTTCTGATAAAGACATCTTTGAAACAACCGCTGCATATAAGTTGTTTCTAAAAGAAGAAAAGCAACCTGCATTCTTAGTTAAAATCTTTTTACTCTCGCTAAGCTTTACCTTGTCCGCAAGCTTATCCTCTCCTGTGTAAATAAGACCTGCCACCGGATAAACAAGAGCGTGGCTCCATTTAAAATTCTTTGAAAAAACCTCTCTGTTCTTTGCAAGAAGCTCAACTCTTGCCTTTAAAGCCTCATTCATAACGTTCCTCCTCATAGATTGTTTTGATATGAATACTTTAGCACGCTAAAGGCTCAATCTCAATTGTTTTTGCTTACTTTTTCCTTACATTTTTGTAAGAAATCCCTGCAAATTTAGGAAAAACTTGACTTATAATGTATAATTAAGTGAACAGTACTAGGGAGGGGTCCTTATGAACGAATCATTTTTTCACTTGGCAAAGCCTAAAAGAAAAGGCATTCTGCCACTAATTTTCAGTAGATTCCTATTTTTATTCTTATTATTTGTGCTTCAAATCGCACTGGCGGTGCTCTCATATACCTTGCTTCGCCACTATTTTCCATGGATTTCGGGTATCTTAACAGCCTTCACATTTGTGATGGTGTTATACCTTTTTAACTGCTCCATGGATGCGACGGCGAAGCTTACCTGGATGCTTTTAATCGCAGTATTTCCCATTCCCGGAGCCTTTATCCTTTGGTTTACAAGAAAGAACTTTATAAACAGACGCCTTTCAGACCGGGTAAATTCCGTTTATTTAGACACAAAAGACATCCTTGAACAGGACAAAGAAACCATAGAGAAATTTGAAAAGAAAGACTTAGGTGCCTACAACCTTTATAAATACATAAACAATTTCGGATGTTTCCCTGTATATGAAGACACAAAGCTTAAGTATTATAAAGGCGGAGAAGAGCTCTTTGAAGATCTTCTTAAAGACCTTAAAAAAGCCAAAGAGTTTATTTTCATAGAGTCCTTCATTATCGAAGAAAGCTACATGTGGGGCGAAGTTTTAAAGATTTTGATTAAAAAGGTAGAAGAAGGGGTAGACGTTCGCGTGCTATACGATGGCACCAACGAGATCCGTTCTCTTCCCATGAACTACGACGTGCTTTTAAGAAAGCAAGGCATTAAGGCAAAGCCCTTTTCTCCCATTAAGCCCGTGCTTTCTTCTCACTATAATTACAGAGACCACCGAAAGATTGTGGTTATTGACTCAAAGATTTCTTATAACGCAAGCACAAACTTTGCGGATGAATACATAAACAGAAAGGTTCTCTTCGGACACTGGAAGGATGCGGGCCTTCGCCTTGAAGGAAGCGCCACTTTAAGTTTCACGCTTTTGTTCCTTCAGATGTGGAACGTGGATGAGCCGGCGCCTGAGTATCACTACTATCTTCAGTCAGCAGATAAAGTAAAAAGCAAAGGTTTTGTGATGCCTTATGCAGACTCTCCTTTGGATGAAGAAAAAGTTGCGGAAACCGTTTATTTAGACATTATAAACAGGGCAGAACATTACGTGCACATCATGACTCCATACTTAATTCTTGATGGAGAACTTGAAAATGCCCTTAAATATGCGGCACTTCGCGGAGTGGACGTAAAGCTTATTTTACCCGGCATTCCCGATAAAAAGCTTGCCTACGCCTTTGCAAAGGCTCACTACAGACGCCTTACAGAGGCAGGCGTAAAGATTTTTGAATACACTCCCGGATTTATCCATTCAAAAGTCTTTGTAAGCGATGATAAAACAGCGGTTGTTGGCACCATAAACTTAGACTACAGAAGCTTATATCACCACTTTGAATGCGCCACATACCTTTACGAATGCAGCTGCATAAAAGATATCGAGAAAGACTATGAAGATACCTTGCAGGTTTGCTCAACCGTCACTCCCGAAACCATAAAGAACGAAAAGTTCTTTTATAAGGTAGCAGGTAACTTACTTAAGTTCTTAGCACCGTTAATGTAATTTAAAAGCCGGTCCACAAAGGACCGGCCTTTTTTAACCTATTTCTCTTATTCTTTCAACAATGCTTGCTTTTGATAACTTTCCGTAAGCCATTAAAGGCACCAAAAAGCCAAGTATCGCAATCACAGGCATCACATACGCAAAGGGCATTATTGAAAAGTGGCCTGAATAAAACCAAAACATTTCTTCACAGGCTAGATTTATTAAGGGTGCAAAAGCAATTGATAGAATCAAAGCGATAGCTCCGGAGCCCACCGTATAAATAAGGCCCTCCGTCATAAGCATCTTCTTTACCTGCTTTCCCGTCATGCCGATCGCCTGCAAAATCGCAAGCTCGTTCTTTCTTGAAATAATGCTTGCCATAATGGTGTTAAAGAAGTTAAGCACGCCTACAAATCCGATGATTAAGCAAAGCACACCTCCAAGAAGGGTGAACATATTTTTAAAGTTGTCAAACTCCGCTCTCTTTACAGCCTTGCTTTCGTATTCAAGGATTCCGTTTGAATCGGCTATAACCTTGCTAACAAAGGCTTCGGCCGCCTCTTCATCTTCAGGCGAATCTGTGTCAAAGGCATAAAACATAGGCACCATTGCATCCCCGGCAATATCTTTTAATGTGTCTCTTCCAAACACAAGGTCATAGGCCCATGTTCCTCTTCTGGGGCTTATTCCCATGGGCACGCCAACGTATGCACAGACCGTGTATTCCTTTTCTCTTAATCCCAAGTATCTACCCTTTATGTTTTCAGGGTTTGAATACACCATGTCATCAGGCACTTTTCCTGTAGTTTTATCTATAAATTCAACACCGTCCGCTATGGAAAAAGAAACCGTCTCCCCTACCTTAGGCACATTTTCATCAAGGTACAAATTACCGTATTCATCCTCATCCGTCATTATGGCAACATATTGTTTGCTTGGATCGTTAAGTAAAGATACGTCACCTTCAAACACCACAAGCTTATCTATTAAGTCTTCATCCAAGCCTTCGGCCACACAGCCCATGTAGTGAAGTCCGTCACCTTCATTTTTCGAAAAATCTATGGTGTCTCCGCTTCTTTCAATGTATTTTTGAAACAGATCATCCCCCACTTTTATAAGAGGAATCGCTGCCACATCGTAGCCAAAGCCTCCCGCGGATGCATTTACGTTTTCTTTAATATAATCAACAGTCTCTACAGGAAGGGAGTCAAAGGTTGAGCCTTGATACTTAAAGTATCTGACATTTCCCACCACAAAGTCAGAAGCCACCATTGAGTTAAGCCATTTTTCAGAGTCAAAGCCTCCTACAAAAAGGTTAACCACATTTAATATGACCAAAGAAAGAGCTATGGATACAAACACAAGGACTGTTTTCTTTTTGTTTCTTTCCATATTTGCAAAGGCCATCTTCGTGACTTTTGCGCCCTTTGTGGCCTTTTTCTTTTTGGTAACTCCCGTATTTTCCGTGTATCTTGTAGCCTCAACGGGAGACACCTTTGCAGCCATTCGACCGGGCTTTGATACGGATATAAGCACCGTGAACACTTCAAAAATCGCAGCACCTATGAATATCAAGGGTGATGTGCTTATGGTGAGTGAATTTAAAGAAATGGTGCTTGTCTTTAAAACAGCGGGTGTAAGAAGCGCCCCAAGGCCGTAGCCAAGAAGAAGCCCTACAGGAACTGCCACTACGCACAAAAGCAAGGCCTGGTTTCTGATTATTCTTTTAAGCTGTTTCTTTGTGGTACCGATGGTCTTTAAAAGGCCGTAAAAGCGAATATCTGAGGCAACGGAAATCTGGAAAACATTATAAATGATCAAATATCCCGTAAATACCACCAAAAGCGCAAAAGCAAGAACAGGTAAAATTGTGTCTAAATTAAGGCTGCTTGAAGCATCTGATAGCATAAAGCCCGGGTTTACACCGAATCTGACATAATTGTCTTCTCTTGCATCAACAGGCTGGAATCCGCATTCTGCCTCGATTTTCTCCATCTTAGATACCACGTTTAAGGATGAAGAAAACATTACGTTTAAGTCTGTTCTTATAGGGTTGTAGCCATTTTTGACAATGGTATCATTGAATGCATCAACATATTCTTTTGACACATTTATGTAGTGAACGGGACTTATGGCATCATAATCCCAGTATCCTACAAGCACAAAGGTGTCAGTAACCTTTGCCTTCTCTTCGGTTAAACCGTTTATATTAAATGAAATCTCTATCTCTTCCCCCAGGATAGGTTCTTTGCCCAAAAGCCTCAAGGCTTCGGTGTCCATTATTACTTCATTGAAAGCTTCGGGAAGCCTTCCCTCTTTAAGCTCCACAAAGCTCCATTTGGTGCAGTTTTTATCCATGTAGCTTACTTCCGCAGACTGCTTTGTGAAAGGCACATCTGCACAAACGCCCGCCACTCTTCTCTCACCATATTCTTTTATGTGCTTGTTTTCTTTTAAAATATCAAGCTTATCGTCTGATACCTCTTTAAAGGTACCGTGGTTCTTGCCCCCAAGCTGTCTAAAAATGCTTGTTTCATAAGAAGCATTAATTGAAAGGGTGATTGTGAAAAGGGTGGTAAAAAGGACTGCCGTTAAGACAATCGCCGCCATCGTGATGACGTTTCGCCTTTTGTTTGAAAAAAGGCACCGTTTTGCGATCTTTCGAACGCACTTTTTGTTGTTAACCTTCATGGCGCCTATTTAACCTCTCTTTCCGAAACAATCTTTCCGTCTTCGATTCTTATGATTCTGTCGGCAAGCTGGGCAATTTCATCGTTGTGAGTGATCATTACAATGGTCTGAGAAAACTTCTCGGCAGATACTTTAAGCAGACTCAAAACGTCCTGACCTGTCTTAGAATCAAGGTTTCCGGTAGGTTCATCCGCCAATATAATGGCAGGTCTAAAAGCCAAAGCTCTTGCAATTGCCACTCTTTGCTGCTGGCCCCCTGACAATTGATTGGGAAGTGATTCTTTTTTCGATGTAAGCATCAAAGTATCGATTATTTCATCCACATAGGCTTTATCAATCTTCTCTCCGTCAAGCTCCATTGGAAGCACGATGTTTTCATAGACGTTTAAAACAGGCACCAAATTATAGGCCTGAAACACAAATCCGATCTTTCTTCGTCTAAAAATCGTAAGTGCATCATCTTTTAAAGAAAAAATGTCTTTTCCGTCAATTTCCACCTTTCCGGCCGTGGGGCGGTCCAAGCCTCCAAGCATATGAAGAAGCGTAGACTTGCCGCTACCCGACGTACCGACAATAGCCACAAATTCTCCTTTTTTAACTTCCAAGTTTACTCCGTCTAAGGCCTTTACTTCGCTCTCGCCTTGTCCGTAAACTTTCTTTAAATCTACTGCTTTTAAAATACTCATTTTCTCTCCCTCTACTATTTCAATAAAAAAGTGCGTGGTTTTCTTTCCACGCACTTAGTATCTCATTTAAATCTTTCAAGAATCTTTCCGGTTACATGCTAAATTCTTTCAGTTTTGAAAGATTTGTATTTTTTTGGGGGGCGAAGATACATTTATATTCCCAAAACGAAGCAACACTCCGTTGAACTAACCCACGAAACGCTAAGACGCTCAGAAATGTCTTCGCGCCTAAGGGTTTCGGGGTGGATTTCAACTCCGTTAAGAACGCTTCTAAAGTGTTTTGGGAATATAAATGTATCTTCGCCCCCCAGTAAACATCCTTTAAAGCAAAACTGAAAGAATTTACCTTTTAATGTATATAAAGAATTCAGATCCTTCGCCCTTCTTGGATTTAACCTTAATATAGCCACCTTCTTTTTGAAGGATTTCGCGGGCAAGATAAAGGCCGATTCCTACGCCTTCTTTTTCTTTGGAAGATTGTAAGCGCTCAAAGCGGGCAAAGATTTTGGGAATATCTTCTTCCAAAATGCCGATGCCTGTATCTTTAACGATGATGCACACAAACATTTCAGAGGCTTGTAAAGAGATAGTTATTCCACCGGCCTCTGTATATTTTATTGCGTTATCCACAATGTTACTAACAGCTTCAAGGGTCCATTTATAGTCAAAAGAAGCCTCTGCGCTATCTTCCGTCACATTTAAGTAAAGCCCCTTTGCTTCAGCTTTCTTTCGCATGGATAAAGCGATTTCTTTTATTAAGCGCCCTACGTCTTCTTTTTCGGGGCTAAGGGTCAAGATTCCGTTTTCAAGTCTTGATAATTTAACAAGTGCATCCACCAAGAACCTTAATTTCTCAGCTTCAGATGATATGGCATCAAGGCTTTCTCTTTGCTCAGCCGTTAAATCAGATTCCATCAAAAGCTCGCTATGTAAAAGCAAGTTTGCGATGGGAGTCTTTGTTTGATGGGAAATATCGGAAATTAAAGTCTTTATTTTATCTCTGTCTTTTTTTATGTTTAATGCAGACAAAGAAGAAGAATTTAAGAAATCTGAGAACCTTGACTCAAGCTTTGAAATCTTTTCTTCGCTAAATTCCTTTTCGCTAAACTCTCCCTTTATGGCGCTATCAAGCATTTCTTCGATGCCTTCAATTGTTTTATTTGCCTTGATGGTTTTATAAATGCAAAAAGCAATCGTAAGAACCATTAAAACGCATAGGGGAATCAATACATACAGCATCCAATCACTCATCGCTCTTCACCCACTGATATCCAAGCCCGTAGATTGTCTTAATGTAGTCTTTGGCTTCAAGCTTATCTCTTAGCCTCTTTATGGCAACGGAAAGAGCGTTTTCATCCACAAACTCTGCGCCGTCTGTCCAAAGCCTGTCTATAAGGTCATCCCTTGAAAGTGTGATGCCTTTATTTAAAACAAGCATCTTAAGCAAGCGCTGCTCTGTCTTACTAAGGCTCACTTCGCTTCCGCCAACCGTAAATATCATTTTATCAAAGTCAAAAGAAAACTTATCGATTTTAACTATATCTTCCTTTGAACCGGTTTCTTCAACCTTTCGAAGCTGTGCATTCACTCTTGCCCTTAAAACGTTTAAAGAAAAAGGCTTTGTGACATAGTCATCAGCCCCTAAATCAAGGCCCGTTACCACGTCTGCGTCGGTGTCATTGGCAGAAAGCATAATTACAGGCACTTTAAGGCCTTCTTCTTTTATCTTCTTTAAAAGGTCAAGGCCGCTTCCGTCCGGAAGATTAATATCTAAAAGCACTAGACTTGGAGTTGATAAAAAAATCTGCTCTTTCGCCGCTTTTATGCTATCGCAAGATACAATGTTTCTTCCTTCGCTTTTAAGTGCCTTGCAAAGCCCGCTATTTAAATCTTTGTCATCTTCAACTATTACTATCTGAATTGCTTTACTCATTTTTCTTTCCCTTAAGCACCGGCCTTGCGACTTTTACATTGAAAAACTCAATTAAAGGTCCCATAAAAATCTTCTTTCACATTCTATCATAAAAATAGAGATTTACCTAAATTTATGCGCGAAATTTAAACAGCCCCCTGTATGGAGGCACATACAAAGGGCTGTTTAAAGATTTGTGTATTGGTGTTTGCTATTAGTCTGTAAATAATGCTGTTGAATAGTATCTGTCGCCTGAGTCGGGAAGAAGAGCTACGATTGTCTTTCCCTTGTTTTCTGGCTTGTTTGCAAGTTCGAACGCTGCGTGAAGGGCTGCGCCTGAAGAAATGCCTACAAGGATGCCTTCCTTCTTTGCCAAAAGCTTTGCTGCCGCAAAAGCGTCGTCATTTTCTACAGCGATGATTT
>JAEEXG010000060.1 GCA_016291405.1 Lachnospiraceae bacterium | reverse complement strand
ATCCAAGTTGTATTGTTTTCGCTAATCATTTATGGGTATTTATTTTTCATTTATTGCTATTTTTATGATAAAAAAAGGGCGGACAAATGTCCACCCTTAAAAATATTTCCCATACAACTTTTTATTGTTTTTCGTTTAGATATATGGTTGCTCTTGACTGAATTATCTTAACAACATCTTCAGCACTCTTTTGTCCTTCAAAGAAGGGAGCCGCATCTTCCGCAATTATCGAAAGAATATCATCGTGATATGTGCCGGTTCTTTCTACAGACATAATAAAGTTTTTAAGCTCTGCTACTTCATCTGATGTTATCTGGTCGATGTCAACCCATTCACCGTTTATTAATGCTGTATCGGAATACTCGATTTTCTTGTTTCCGTCCATGTAGTAAGGCTTCTTTGTAGCTTCTTCTCCCATCTCATCAAACAATGACATTGATGCGGGAATTCCCCAATAGTTATTCTTGATAACATCCTTTTGTAAGTACTTCTTTACAAACTGCCAAGCAGCTTCGGGATCGGGGCACTTAGAAGAAATAGCAAAGGCAGAAGTAAACTGGATGCAAGAACCGTTTCCTTCTTTAACGGGATATCCTATAAATGTTACAGGCTCGCCGAATGTTCCTTTAAGTATGCGGTTATAATCTCTTATATCTGACATTGAATAAAAGTATAACGCTGTTTTATTGTCTCTGTATGCTGCCTCTTCTTTAGCGTAATCGTAGTTCATCCAATAGTCATCGTTGTTTTCCGGAAGTTCTTTAATAAACTCAAGCAATGAAATAAACTCGGGTGAATCAAAGTAACATGCAGGCTTTGACATATCGATGTAATCATCAGCACACATAGCGGTAAACTGATTAAGCACATCCATTCTGCTCATGTCTTCGCCGATAATCTTCATTCCTTCAGGAAGAGATTTTCTAAACTGGTTAAACTCATCCATGGTCCAGGATGTTTTTCCGTTAAAGAGCGATTTCTTTCCCACTAAAGTTGAAATGTAAAAGCTGGGAATGATTTCATATAATTTTCCGTTATAAGATCCCGCCTTTAAAATATTGGGGAATAAATCGTTTTTGTCTATATCGGGATCGTTATCCAAATATTTGTTAAGATCTACGAACAGTCCCTTTGACATACAGTTTTGTACTGTTCTCATATCATTTGTAAGGATAATGTCGGGGCCGTTACCTGATGCTACGTCAGAATTGAATTTTTCCTGACCTGCACTGTAATTATCTTCTGACTGATAAATAGAATAATCTTTTAAAGCTATTCTGTACTTATCGTTTGTCTTATTAAAGTTGATTACATCTTCTCTGATTGTATTATCAAGCCACATACAGCCAAGTGTAAGCACTTCTTTATCAACAATATCGTCGGGATTTACTTTTGTATATTTACAAATCTTAATTCTTCCCTCTGAATTGTAATATGAGCCAAGGAATGTTCCGTCACCCATAGATGTAAAGTTATCAAAGTAGGATGTAGGAATATCCGAGTTTACAAAGTTAAGAATAGGCTTAGGTTCAGCATCTGACTTATTGAATCCGTAAACCTGAATTGAGTCTCTTAAATAAAAGTCATATTCTGTGGAGCCCTGTAACACTGAATAATTTGAAATATCACATGCAAATTCTACCTTGTCACCAACGGCCATCTTATTTACATCAAATAAAGCGTACTCTCTTCCCTTTTCGCCCCAATATGCCGCTATTAAGGAACCGTCCTTTAATTTGTAGAAAGAATAGTACTGAGATAAGTTTTCGATTTTCTTAAGTACAGACATATCCTGATCTAAAAGAAGCATCTTATCGCCTGAAGAAATCAAAACCGTACCGTCATCTAACGAAACAACGCTGTCAATCCATGTAACATCCAAAGCTTCTGACATATCAACCGTTGCTAAAACATTACACTTATCATCTACCAGATCAACTACATATTTTTGCTGATAGTCATCATAGTATTCATCTTCATTAGTAGCTTCCTCAGTATCTGTTTCTTCAGAATCGCTTTCTGTTGAAGCTTCACTTTCGGTCGATGAGGCACTTGCACCTTCAGTTACTGTTTCTTCTGTCAAAGCTCTTTCTGTATTTTCTGAAGCTTCTTCATTGCCTTCTGCTTCTTGTGCATCCTCATTTCCTTCAGTATATAAAATCGGATTTTCAGGAATGCTTATTTCTCCTCCATCACTATAACTTCCGCTTGTCACAGAATAGAAAAGCATTGCCTTTCCGTTTCCGATAGGCACAAATCGGTCAATCCATGAAATATTGCTATCATCAACCTCTTTTGATACCATGTCGGAACCATCTGTATTTACACTGCCCCAAATATATTTGGTGTATTCATAATCTTCATAGTTTGTTGCCGTAAAGTAGATTCTTCCATCCTTTATACTCATTCCGCCAACATTATAATTTTGAGGAAATTCTATATTAATTTCTTCTTCTTTGTAAATTGTGGTTTTGTCGATTGTAACGGCATCTCTCTTCTTCTTTCCGCAGCCTACGGTAGGTAACACCATAGCTACTATAAGAAGAAAGCAAACCATTACCTTGCTAAATTTCTTCATACTCGTCTCCTCTCTTGGCAAGCTTGCGTTTTTCTCTATACTCTTCAAGCCTTCTTTGTGCAAAGTCCTTTACGTCTGCTCTATGGATTCTTCGTTTATTCCATGCACGCTTAATTACGTAAAGAAGGATTACACAAGGATAAAGAAACAGCAAACAAGCCAACACCGTTACCGGCGTTAAATAATCCTCAATTCCCCTGGCAATGTTTTCCCAATATGTATATACAAGTCCCTTTGGATTCATGCTTCTTGTTCCAAAGTTCTTTATATTCACCAAAAGTTTTGTCCATTTAAATCGGTGCGAATTCTCAATTACATCAAATCTTTTTTCGTCTACTTTTATTTGCTTTTGCAAAATGTCCTTTGCATATCCCGTCAAAGGATTTGGAAGCAGCGCCTCAAAGGAATTAATGTAAGAAATCTTTCCGTTCTTTGACAAGGCTTCATAGGACAGATACATTGTAGGCTCGTTGTTTCCGGCAAGATCGTTAAGCCTTCCTTTTTCTCGCTTAATTACACCGCTTACAATGTGCCTTACTCCGCCAATCTCAACTGCCTGGCCCACTACGTCATTTGATCCGAAAAGCTCAAATGCCGTATCTTCATTTATAACCACAAGATCCTTCATCATTGTATCACCGCTAAACAAAGAACCGTTTATAAGGTCCTTTGGGTGAAACATAAAGAAATCTCCTCCCACGCCGATAGCTTTAACGGTTGTGGATCTGCTCTTTGAAAATACTTCCACTTTACCTATCGCAGAGTAACAAGAAACCCATATTCTTGAATCCTCATTTTCAGGCGCAAATGATTCTTCTTTAAGCTTATTGCTTATCTTATACTCAAGTTCTTTCGCGCTTTTTTCGTCAAACTCCGATAGCTCCGAAAAGAAGGCCGTGACCTGAGCATAAGAATCATCTTTCACCCATCTTTTTGCAAAGTTCTGATCAACGAGTGATTTTGAAACCTTCACTCCGATAAGCACAAGTATCAAACCGACTGTAAGTGTTATTCCGGCTGAGATAAGAAGCTTTATTCTTTTTTTATCAAAAACCTCTCGTAAATAATCCATTCACTAATCCTTAAGTCTTACAAGCGTTCCGTCTTCAATGGGCTTCGATGCCTTTGTAACAACATAATCCCATCCTTCCAAGGCTCCGCTTACGGCATAAACCGTATCGTCTTCTGCAAGCACCTTTACATCTATTCTTTCTACCTGATATCTGTTACCTAAAGGTGTACTCTTCGTAACGACTTTATATAAATATTTACCCTTATTATCTTCACCTACCGCACTCTTTGGCACGATTACATCATAATTTGCGGTTCTGCTTCCCGCTGTAACGGATAATGTCTGTCCGTTTTCCACTTCACCTTCGATTTCAAAGGTAATCTTTTTGCTGGTTGCAGGGTTTGTATCATCGGGGCGGATAGAAACAACTCTTGCATGAATGTCTGAATACCACCATGAATTAGTGACTTCACCTTCATCGCCCTTGCTAACCAAAGAAGCCTGCTCGTTAGGAACAACAATTGAAAGGGTAAATCCTTTTCCCGCTACCTGAATAGTGGATACGGTCTCACCTTTTGCAATAGTTTCACCGGCAACATACTTCATTGTAAGAATTCTTCCGCTTACAGGTGAAGTGATTTGTGCTCCGCCCTGTTCGCTTTCAAGTTCTTCAACTTCTTTTCTTTTATTGATAATTTCTTTATACTGCTCTCCCACATCAAGCTGACTTGTAATGTCATCTGTGAGTTTCTTTAAGTTTTCTTCGCTCTCTGTAAGCTTTAATGTTAATGTGCTCTTCTGATAATTTAAATCCGAAAGTTTATCATCAAGCTTTTTCTTTGAGCTGTCTACATTAGCCTGCTGATATGCAAGCTGAGTAGTTATATCTACAAGCTGTTTGTTTTGCTCTTCAAGATTTTTCTTCGCTTTGTCGTATTCGCTTTGAGCATTGTTACGATTTGTAAGGTCATTGCCTGTTATGTCGTTTCCGCTTGTATCCTTTGCGGGATATGAATCAAGAACCGCTTTCTTTCTTTCAACATCTGCCTGAGCACTAGCCACGTCCGCTTCTTCGATAGCTTTCTGAATTGTAAGCTTTTCAAGCCAATCCTGTCTTTCAAGCAAATCCTTTCTTTCTTCCAAAGAATCTGCATTTCCGTTTGTCCAAAGTTCAATCTGTCTGTTTACTTCTTCAAGCTGAGCCTTGTAGGCGTTTATATTGTTTTGAGCGGCTTCAATCTTAGCCTGACTGTTTTCAAAAGAAATCTCCTGGCCTGCTTCAACCGCAGAAGTAATCTTCTTAGGAACAGCGCCTGTGATAATTGCTTTTCTGTAATCATTTTCAAGCTTTAAAAGCTCTGACTTTGCAAGCTTTAAGTCCTCGCTCTCGCCCTCTTCCAAAACGTAAAGCACATCGCCTTTTTCTACTTCATCACCGACTTTTACTTTTACGCTTTCTATCTTACGAGACTGCTTATACACAACACTGTAAGGATCGGATGTTTCCACAACGCCCTGTCCCCTTACTTTATTTGTTATGCTTCCTGAATTTGTGTACTGAGCCGAAACTTCCGGAAGTGAGTAATTTTGAATTGTTTTTGAAAAGAAAGTAAGTATCAGCAATACCGTCAAAAATATGATGGCAAATGTCTTTATCCATTCTTTTCGCTTTCTTTTGTCTTCCATAGTTATTACTCCTTTAACCCTTGATACCGCCCTGGTACATGATTCCTTCTACGAGATAATCTTCTCCGTACAAGAATACCAAAAGGCCCGGCACCATATAAATTGTTGCGACTGCAAACGCAAGTCCCGTTTCACCGCTGTTTATCTGCGAAAGGAAAACAGACAGTGGATGTTGTTCCGGATCGTTAAGCAATATAAGCGGTTGCTCAACCATATTCCAATAATCTATAAATACTAAAATTGCTACCGAATATAAACAGCTTTTACATAAAGGCACGCAAATCTTTCTGAATATCTGCCACTCTCCGGCTCCGTCAATCTGAGCCGCCTCTATGTAAGAAGAAGGGATTCTTCTCATAAACTTTGTTAGCAGATATACCGCAAAGGGCGACGCAATTCCCGGTAGCCATATCGCCCATTTTGTATCGATAATCTTTAGCCAGTTTGCAACCAAATAGTTAGGCACCAATGTAACCTGATAGGGCATAAGCATTAGGATTATGTAAGAAAAGAAAACAATTTCTTTTAGCTTTCCTTTTGCTCTTGTAAATCCATATGCCGCAAACAAGGCTACCGCCAATTGGAATACAACTATCGGCACTACCAATATTACCGAATTCCAAAACTTAATTAAGTAATCGGGGCTCTTAAACAAAACCGTTATATACTGGCTGAAAGAAACTATATCCGGAATAAAGTGAAGATTAACCTTTTCCGAAATGAATACTTTTCCGCCTTTTTCTGTTTTGGCAAAGACTGCTCCGTAATTTGCGTTTATTTCCGTTTGTGACATAAATGAATTTGTTATAGTCAAAACAATGGGTGTCAAAAATATAAACGCAAATATTATTGCAAGTATTGTAAATATCCCAATCTGAATTAATTCATTCCTTCGCCGTTTAGGAAGAGAAGACCATTTCTTTATCATTCTTCCACATCCTTTCCGAACTTATTCTCAGCAATGAATAATATTCCGATTATTATTATCATCACAAACGACATTATAATAGCCGCTGTTGAAAGCTTCTGGTAATCAAGAGACTTAAATGTATTGTTCATAAAGTGCTGAAGCATATACAAAGCATCGTAGGGGTATCCGCCCGTAAGAAGGTAAATCTCTCTAAATACCTTAAATGAATTTATAAGCGATAAAATCGTCACAAACAAAATTGTGGGTGATAAATATCTTATTTTAATGTTCCAAAAGATCTGCCAGCTGTTTGCATTTTCTAAATATGCAACTTCCATCAGTTCTTTAGGAATTGATTCAAGTCCCGCCAAGAATAGTATCATATTGTAACCTAGATTTTTCCATAGGAATAAGAATATGATTACTACCTGAGCATAATCCGATTTTAGCCAGTCGGTTTTAGCCACACCAAATGCTCCAAGAAAGTCATTAACCGCACCGTTATAATGAAACATTACCTGCACAATCAAAACAATAGATGCAACAGGTACCATCATGGGGGTTAAGAAAAAAGTTCTAAAATGACTTCTTAATGGAATTTCTTTATCAAGCATTATTGCAAGCAATAAAGAAAGCACTACCGCTAAGGGCATTGCTATAAATGAAAACTTTAAAGTGTTTTTTCCGGCAAGCTTAAATGCTCCGTTTTTTGCCACATTGACAAAGTTTTCAAACCACACAAATTCCCCGGATACCGGGTTGTCGATCATCGAATAATATATAACCACAAAGAAGGGCAAAATAAAAAAGAGAAATACTCCAATAAGGCTGGGGGCCAAAAATCCAATGGCCCCAACCTTAGTTCTTCTATCTCTCTTTTTTAACTGACTTTTGTTCCCAAATCTCATTATTAATGCCTATTAGTTCTTTTCCTGTAAGTAAATCTTAACTCTCTTTTGGATAATATTGCTAACTTCTTCTTTAGTCTTTTGTCCCTCAAAGAACGGTGCTGTTTCTTCAGCTATGATTCCAAATATCGTTTCATCATAACCCGCAGATACTTTTGATGTGTTTAATAATTCTGTAACCGCATCTACTGTCTCTTGTGTTGCGTAGTAATATTCATATACATCACCATCACCAAATGACATAGACATCTTGGGAGTCTCATGTTCAACTCCGTTTTCATCTTTGTAGGTAGAAGGTTTCATCTCCTTCTCTATCATATCATTATATTTGCTCTTTAAAACAGGAAATTCATAAGAAGAATAATCACTTCCGACTTTTTGCAATAATCCGCTGATTACTTCCCAAGCAATATCCTTATTCTTTGATTTATTGCTGATTCCATACATGGTTGAATACACCATGCGGGTTCCGTTTCCGTCATTTGAAGGATAACCTACAACTTCGGCATCGTTTTTAAACATATCCATAACCCATTGGTAATCAGAAAAGCTTCCTATGTATGTATTTGCAAAGAACGCATCACCCTTCTTTATACTTTCGTACATTTGGAAATTTTCGTAATCCATTTCCTTAGGGAATGTTTTTGCAAAATCAAGTAAAGAGTAGAATTCCTCTGTATCAAATTTACAATCACCGTTTTCTACGTCTACAAATTCATCAAAGGATGTATAGAGCATCTGATTTAAAACATCCATAGCTGCCGCGCCATCAAAAAAGGCTTTATCGGGATACTTTTTCCTAAGCTCTATATAATCCATGATGGTGGGATTTTTCTTTATTATTCCCTTCTTGCCTATTATAGTTTGTAATTCAACCGCTACAGGAAGTGCATAAAGTTTACCTTCATACTCTGCTCCGCTTAATACGCTTCCAAAGAAATCATCCTTGTTAAAATCTTTTGATGATTCAAAATAGGGATATAAATCCTCAAATATACCTTTCTTTGCGTATTTCGAATAATTTTGAATATCGACGTTTACTATATCAAAGACATCTCCTGCCAAAATGTCCATATCAAATCTTTTTTGTGCTTCTTCCCAATCATCTACAATATCATTATAGGGCTTAGGAACAACCTTTATATCATCGTGTGATCTGTTATAATCTGCAATGGCACGCTTTATATCATAATTAAGATACTGGCATCCCAAAACGATTTCTGTCTTTTGAGGCACTTCTGATTTTTTCTTTGGTGTAAGTTTTATGATTTCGGATCTTGTTCCTTCTTCGGAATACTCCTGATTTAAATATGTAAATGTTCCGTCTTCGTTTGCTATTAACTCACCGTTGTATGTTTCATATACGTCTGCATCGACCCAGTCCCACAAATGTTCTTTTTCTTTTTTATCTATATTAAATTTAAATGCACTTAAGTCGGTATAAAGATAAATGTTATTGTCTTTTCCTAAAATTGCTCCGTTACAATCACCGATACCTGATATTTCTTCTCCGAATGATTTTGTCTTTAAATCAAAAGGCTTTAACACCAAACCGTTTCCGCTTTGAGAGTATGTTGTAATATACACTTTCCCGTCTTCACCGGCTATTATATTTCTTATCCAATTACCTGTATCGGTATTAAAAAGTACATCACCGTTTTGATTTAATACAGCCAAATAATTATCACAGCACAAATAGAAGTTTCCTTCTTTATCTACACATGAAGTATTTAAATAAAAATTAGTCTCGTTGTTACCAAATACGTTATTAAGTTCTTTTTCTCCGGTAATGCTTCCGTCTTTTGAAAAGTTTATGATAGAATTCGCATTTCCGTCTCCATCAGGGTTATAAAAGGTCATAAGTGTAGAAAAGGATTCATCGTCATTAACTGCCAAAAAACTACAGTTTACGTTCATTCCTCCCTTGTTATCCACTTCCAAAGGAATTGACTTGTCTTCTTTTGTATTAAAATTATACTTGTGGAATTTAAGTTCAGACTTTCCGGTTCCTTCATCATAAACCGCTGAAACAGCATAGATATAATCGCCCTTAAATACCTTGGCCTCTAAATACTCGTTGGCGGTAATAAAATCTAAATCTTCATGGGAAGCAACATACACGATATCATTTGAATTATCGGTTGTTCCCTCCTTTTTTCCGCATGCTGCCAAAGATACACCTAAAAGGACAATAGCTGCAATAGATAAGGCTTTGATTATTTTGTTTTTCATCTCATATCTCCCTCTTTATTTACTATGAAATTAGTCCCTCACGCCCTTATGATATCAAAACCTTCAAAAATTTAAAGTGTAAAACTTATTAACAATGATTAAGATTATCTTAAATAGAAAGAGTCGATGCCATCGCACCGACTCTTAAACACTAGCCTTTTAATTCCATAAGTTTCTTTTTTAACTCGCCTTCGATTCTTCCAAGTTCTGCTTCTGCTTCTTTTCTCTTCTGAGCACCGTCTGTCTGAATCTTCATTACTTCGTCCAATGTTGTAATGAGCTGTTCGTTTGTGTGCTTCAAAGTTTCAATATCAACAACAGATCTTTCTGCTTCCTTAGCGGTTGCAATGGTAGCCATCTTAAGGGTATCTGCATTCTTCTTTAACAAAGAGTTTGTCATTTCGGTAACAGCAGCCTGCGCTTCTGTTGCCTGTCTGCCATGCTCGATACCAAGTGCCAAAACCATCTGGCTCTTCCAAAGAGGAATGGTGTTGATAAGTGATGACTGAATCTTTTCAAGCATCTGTGTATCGTTGTTCTGAAGAAGTCTTGTCTGGGGACCCATCTGAATGGAAATCATTCTGGTAAGTTCCAAATCATGAAGCTTCTTTTCAAAACGATTGCAAAGGTTTGCAAAATCGTTGTATGCCTGAGCATCTTCCTGAGCACCGGTTTCTTCGGCTTTCTTTCTAAGCTCTTCCAAATCCTCTGCTCTAACCTGCTCAAGACGCTTCTTACCTGCAACGATATACATGGTAAGCTCTTTATAATACTTCATGTTAAGGTCGTACATCTGGTCAAACATTGCTATGTCTTTCATAAGTACAACCTGGTGATTTTCAAGGTTTGCTACAATCTTATCTACGTTAGCTTCTGCTTTTGTGTAAGTATTCTTTAAAGCGTCAAGTTCGTTTTTCTTTTTTTGAAAGAAACCGGCAATGCCCTTTTTTTCTACTTCTCCCACAGTCTTTAATTCTGTAACCAAAGAAGCAAGATCTTGTCCGATTTCACCAAGATCTTTTGTCTTAACACTGTTTAAAGCGCTTTCAGAAAAGTTGGCTATGTTCTTTTGAGCGGATGCACCGTACTGCATAACCATGTTTGAATCTTTAATATCAATCTTTTGATAAAATTCGTTTACGGCCTTTTTTTCTTCTTCCGTAAGCATATCTTCATTTACATGTATTGCATTTGCATCTCTTTCAGCCTGCTTTGCAGCTTCAACTTCTTTTTTTGCATCTTCTTCCACTGCACTTTTTGCAATCTCTGCCATTGCACCGGGGGCACCGACAGGTTCTGTGGGCTCAAGTGTAAGTGTAGGTACGTTTGATTCCATTTCAGCCATTCTAAATATCTCCCTTTTATAGTTTTAATACTAAATCATCCGTAAGGCCTTCAGCCTTAAGCATGTTTTCCATCACTTTAATATCTGTTGTAACGTCCAATGCTTCATCAGCATACAAAGCGTCAAGCTGCTTATCAAAAGCCGCAAGCGCCGTTCCCATCATTTCTTCAACAGCACCCTTTGTGTTATCAATGTTCATTCCTGAAATACCGACATCATCCATTCTTTCATATGCATTTAAAAGCTTAATGGTGGTGGGTAAGTAATAGTTAAAGAACTTTGCCACCTGCTTTTTCTTTTTGGGATGATCGATAATATAGTTTACGATTCGCTCCGTTACTTCCTGTAAATGAACTATTCTTTCAGAAAGGACTTCGTCTTCAATTGCTTCATCAAGACGCTTCATTTCCTGAATTGCCAAGTCCTTATCAACGATCATTTTATCAATATCCGGATTACCTGTTACCCTATGCTTCATAGGCTCTTCTTTTGCGGTTTCTTTTGCTGTTTCTTCTACAGGCTTTTCTTCTTTTTTAGGCTCCACCACGACTGAATCTACAAAAACATCACTTGATCTCTTTGCAGAAGTTCCGTCAACAACGGTCTGTGAATTTGTGGCAGTAGAACCTTTTCCTTCGTCATAATTAACGCTGTATGGATTCTTGTTGGCTTTGTTATTTCTGGCTTGCGAATCCGATGAACTGCTTCCTTTTACAAGAGATGTAATCAAACCGATTGCTAAAGCAGAGATACCAAATACAAAAATTAGAATAGGTAACACTCCTGCCAATAATCCACCAAGCAAAGCACCAAGTGCTCCGGTTTTTCCTAGGATTATAAATCCTAATATTATGAATAGTAGACTTCTAACTCCGCTCCTTCCGGGGCGTCCTCCTCTTCCTCTTGACATTTTACCCTCACATTTCTTTTAAAACTACTTATTATATTACTTCCTATAAACAATTAGTGTCAAGAAAACAAGGAGTGTAAATGGTTAACTTTATATAAACAATAGTGCAATTTAGGATGCTTTATTTTGCTTTTTGTCTTAAACTTTTATTTTACGCTGTCGTTATATGATTCTCTTTCATAATTATTCCTCATTTAGTATTCTTTTTCTTCATTTTTGTTTATTATAAAAATATATGTGGAGGTGTATATGAATAACTATATCGCAAAAGAAACCAGATATGATTCCATGATTTACAGAAACTGCGGTAACAGCGGTTTAAAGCTACCTGCTGTTTCATTGGGACTCTGGCATAACTTTGGAGCAAATGACAATTTCGATACAATGAAAGAAATCTGTTTTACAGCTTTTGATTTGGGAATCACTCATTTCGACCTTGCAAATAACTATGGACCCCTTCCCGGTTCTGCCGAAGAAAACTTTGGTAAGATTCTTTCTTCTGATTTAAATGCATATAGAGATGAATTGATAATTTCCACCAAAGCAGGCTACACCATGTGGCCCGGACCTTACGGTGACTGGGGAAGCAGAAAATACCTTATTGCAAGCTTGGATCAAAGCTTAAAAAGAATGGGTCTTGATTACGTTGATATCTTCTATCACCACAGAATGGATCCAAACACTCCCTTGGAAGAAACAATGGGAGCCCTTGATTCTATCGTAAAAAGCGGAAAAGCTTTGTATGTAGGCCTTTCAAATTATGATGGTGATACTTTGCTTAAAGCTTGCAAGATTTTAGAAGACTTAAAGACACCCTTTGTTATAAACCAGAATAAATACAATATCTTTGACAGAACCATAGAAAACAATGGTTTATTAGAAACATCAAAGAGTTTAAAGAAAGGTATAATTACATTTTCTCCTCTTGCTCAGGGATTACTTACAAATAAATATATTGACGGAATCCCTTCTGACAGCCGCGCGGCAAAGAGCAGCGTTTTCTTAAAGCCTACCGATATTTCAGATGAAAAGAGAAATCAGATAAGAGCTTTAAATGAACTTGCACAGAGTAAATCTCAGACTCTTGCTCAATATGCTCTTAGCTGGATTTTAAAGACTGAAGGAATCACAAGTGTTCTTATCGGAGCAAGTAAACCTTCTCAGGTAGTTGATTGTGTTAAAGCTATCGATAATCTTTCCTTTACAAATGAAGAGATTAAAAAAATCGATAATATCTGTGGTTTATAATCTTACATATATTGTTTAAGAGGAGACAAATATGAAAATAGGAATACTTGGAGCAGGTAACATAGCAAATGTTCTTGCCAAAACCATGATTAAGATGAAGGACGTGGAACTTTATGCCGTAGCATCAAGAGATTTAGATAAAGCAAAGGATTTTGCTTCAAACTACAAGATAGCTAAAGCATATGGCTCCTACGAAGAACTTGCCAAAGACCCCGATGTTGAGCTTATTTACATCGCAACTCCTCATTCACATCATTTTGAGCACATGACTCTTTGCATTAATAACGGAAAGAATGTCTTATGTGAAAAGTCTTTCACATTTAATGCTGAAGAAGCTAAAAAGATAAAAGATTTATGTGATGAAAAGAAAGTGTATGTTGCGGAAGCTATTTGGACAAGATATATGCCTTCAAGATCAATCATTAACCAGCTTTTATCATCAAACATTATCGGTAAGGTAACCTTTGCAACAGCTAACCTCTCATATGACATTGACGGTAATGAGCGAATCATGAATCCTGCCCTTGCAGGAGGAGCCTTGCTTGATGTTGGTGTGTATGGCATTAACTTTTTCCTTATGCATTTGGGAAAAGAAATCGACAAGATAGAATCAAGTGTTCAAATGACAGATACCGGTGTAGATGCTCAGGAAAGCATAACTTTCTTTTATAAAGACGGAACAATGGCTGTTACCACCCACAGTATCTATGGTCGCTCAGACAGACACGGTATTTTCATAGGAGACAAGGGTTACATCGTAGTTGATAATATCAATAATCCCTTAGTGATTGAAGTCTTTGATACAAACGATAAGAGAATAAAGAGAATCAAAGTTCCAAAGCAGATTTCAGGATATGAATATGAAATAAAAGAGGCTATTGATTGCATTAAGTCAAAAACCAAAGAAAGTGTATCGATGCCTCTGGCAGAATCCATTTATGTTATGAAGATAATGGATTCAATAAGAAAACAGTGGAATATGGTATATCCTAAAGAAGTATAAAAATAACCCATACCAATATATTTGGTATGGGTATTTTATTGCAAAAAGAAAAACCTTGAATCATCAAGGTTTTCAAATAAAGTGCCCAGTTTCGGAATCGAACCAAAGACACAGGGATTTTCAGTCCCTTGCTCTACCAACTGAGCTAACTGGGCGTAGCGGGAATAGGATTTGAACCTATGACCTTCGGGTTATGAGCCCGACGAGCTTCCAGACTGCTCCATCCCGCGATATTAAGTTAATGTCCGAAGACGAATGGATGGAGGTGGATTCGAACCACCGAAGCAATTTGCAGCAGATTTACAGTCTGTCCCCTTTGGCCACTCGGGAATCCATCCATGAATTTTATTTAATTACTGGGGCCTACAGGGCTCGAACCTGTGACCCTCTGCTTGTAAGGCAGATGCTCTCCCAGCTGAGCTAAGACCCCATTCCTATAAAGGAACGACCCAAGCGGGACTCGAACCCGCGACCTCCGCCGTGACAGGGCGGCGCTCTAACCAACTGAGCCATTGGGCCAAATCAGAATCCTTAAAAACTGAACACAAAACAGAAGATTTATCCGAGTTCACACTCTGGAATAACAACCTACTAGGTAAAGCTCTCGACCTATTAGTAACCATCAGCTGAGTACATTACTGCACTTACACCTTGGC
>JAEEXG010000114.1 GCA_016291405.1 Lachnospiraceae bacterium | reverse complement strand
CCATCGCTCTGTCTACCATTTTATTCCATTCACGTTTCTTATCGTAATATATTCTTTCTGCGTTTCTTACGCAGTTAAGCATCTCGTGAGCATTGTAATTGCTGAACGAAAAGCCTGTGCCTTTGCTTTCATACTCATTGTAAGGTTCAACGGTATCTTTTAATCCGCCCGTTTCTCTTACAATCGGAAGTGTGCCATAGCGAAGGGCTATAAGCTGGCTTAATCCGCAAGGTTCGAAAAGGGATGGCATAAGGAAAGCATCTGATGCTGCGTATACCTTATGGGCAAGCTCTTCTGAATAATAGATATTTGCTGAAACCTTATCTCCGTACTTCCATGCAAAGTGTCTGAACATGTTTTCATATCGTTCTTCACCGGTACCTACAACCACAATCTGAATATTGTCAGAACACATTTCATCCATCATATAAGCTATCAAGTCAAAGCCTTTTTGGTCTGTGAGTCTTGATATGATACCAATCATCATAGCTTTTGGATTAACAGAAAGCCCAAGCTCTGCCTGAAGTGCGGTTTTATTTTTAACCTTTTCTTTTCTAAAGGTAATCGCATCAAAAGGATACTTTAAGAACTTATCCTTTGAAGGATCAAATTCCGTATAATCGATACCGTTAACAATACCTCTTAAGGAGTTTGCTCTTGCACCAAGAAGTCCGTTTAAGCCCTCGCCATAAAAATCTGTAAGTATTTCCTTAGCGTAGGTAGCACTTACTGTAGTGATGGCATCCGCATACACAAGGCCGCCCTTTAAAAGGTTTGCATCTTTATAGGATTCAAGTTTGTCAGGTGTAAAGAAATAGTCCGATAAGCCGGTGATTGCCTTAACTTCGTTAACGCTCCATCTTCCCTGGAATTTAAGGTTATGAATGGTCATAACGCTCTTAATTCCTTTGTAAAATGAATTACCCTGGAAACGCTCTTTTAAATAAACGGGCACTAAGCCTGTCTGCCAGTCATGGCAATGAATAACTTCCGGTCTAAAATCTATAAGGGGTAATGCTGAAAGAACTGCTTTAGAAAAGTAAGCATATTTTTCGATTTCAAATAACGGGCTGTCGCCGTAAGGCTTTGAACCGTTAAAATAGTATTCGCTGTCAATAAAATAGTAAGTAATGCCGTCTTCCACTGCAGACAACACTCCTACGTACTCATTTCTCCAGTTAAAATCCATATAGAAATGAGTCACATATTTCATTTTGCTCTTCATTTCTTCCTTCATGCAGGCGTACTTTGGAATGAACACTCTTACATCAAAATAACGCTTGTCAATGCACTTAGGAAGTGAACCCACCACATCAGCAAGGCCTCCTGTTTTAATAAAAGGAACGCCTTCGCTTGCCACAAACAAAATATTTTTCATATATATCCCCGCTTTATATAAACACCTTACTTAGATAAGCATACTACATTTAGATTAAAAATACAAAGCCTATACAAAATATGTAACTCCCGAGAATAAAAGCACGAAATACCACACTCCGCTATAAACATGCCAGAGTAAAATTACGGTTTCCAATGACAATATTATTTTTGCGGATAACTTAGGCTTGTTTTTAAGGTAGTCTTTTATAGCTACATACATTGAAACCAAAAAAACGAAAAATAATGCTATGGAATATCCCCAGAAAAAGTTTGAATCTAAGTTTCTCTCTCCTGTTTCCAAAAGCAAGAATACTTCAAGGAAAGAAACCGCCCACATAATTAGGGTGCCAAAATAAAGCTTATCTTTGTAAAAGTCCTTTACGTGAGTAAACAATACAATAAGCGGGAATAATACAGAAAGAATAAGTGTAGCCTTAGGATGATCTCCTCTCATGGCTAAAGCCGTAAAAGGACTTATAGTATAGCCGTTTGAATTATCGCTTCCTGACATTACAATGCTTTGTAAAACCATCACGCCCATTGGAAGCACCACGCTTAAAGCCATGATAAATACATTTTTAAATTTTGTACCCTTACATAAATCAACCAATAAAATGATAGCAAGCACAGGGGCAAACACTGTTAAGAAGCTTGCCTTAAAGCCTGTGGTTACAGTTAACAAGAGAGTGTATATTAAATAGTCTTTAACATCAATTTTTTCTTTGTAGTTTAAATAAAGCTTTAAAAATGCAATGATTGTTAAAACCGCAAACAAACGCATAAAAACATATGTGGAGTTATGCCACATATTTGCGTTTTCATATCCTATGTAGTGTTGCTTGTTTGCAGCCTTAATATAAAAGCCCATAACAAAATTTGCAAAGAAAGAAACCACATATAAAATATTGTCGTTTATTTCACCTTTAAAATGCTCATTAAATGCTTTTAAAAGTTTAAAAGTAAAGAAAACTGTTATAGATGTGGCTATTGCAAGCACTAAGGCAATCAATATATCCGAAAATTTAAATATGGATAAAAAAAGATAAATAAAAGCCGCCAGTGAATGATAGTAATGCTGATTTATGGCAAAATCCACATGCACGGCCGTATCAGACTCAAACCTTCCGGTAATGGGGTATTTAAGCTGATTGTAATAAAGAAAAACAAGTGAAATTGTATATATCAAAAGAAAGATAAAGAAAACAATCTTTCCAATGTTTTTATTCTTACTTTCCATACTCTTACAAATTCTTTCTTTCGTTGGCTTTTCTCTTTA
>JAEEXG010000059.1 GCA_016291405.1 Lachnospiraceae bacterium | reverse complement strand
AATAGAATCGCTTCCCTCCCGCTTTAATTGAAAAAACATTTTAAAGTGATAGACTGATAACGATGAGGGACAAGGAGGAAATACCTATGAAAAAACGAAGTATTCTATTAGTCATTTCTTTGTGCGCCTGCCTTTCTTTAACAGGATGCAAAGTAGAAAGCAAATATTCAAATACAGTCTCAATCCCCACAACCGACGATGAAAAATATGAAAAAACCGATGATTCATCTTTTTCTTTTACGGAAGTTGAGCCTAAAGAAAACATAGAGCCTAAGGGCGAAGAAGTAAAAGAAAATGTGAAGAAAGAAAACGGTGTGAAAACCGAGTTTTCTGACATAGACGGAGACGGAAACGTTGAATATGCCATGACATATGAAGTGAACGACGGAGACCTTATAACAGGTGCTATTGAGCTTTACTTTAACAATGAGCTTATTTATGAATATCAGGAAGAGCTCCTAATGGATCCCGGAAAATTAGCCTACGAAGATTATGACGGAGACGGAGAAAAAGAAATATTCTTTTCTTTTTACCCAAGAGTAAATTCAATGCCTCTTGAAGAATACGTTGTATTAAAGAAAACAGGCGGCGCTTGGAATATATTAAAGACTCCGGTTGACAGCCTTGGCTCAAACAGCTTTCCTATTCATATTAAGTATGGTTCTTCCCCCTGCGAGCTTATCATAAGCTGTGATGGGTACGAAGAAACCATAGTGTATGACGCCGAAGTTCATTATGAGAAGATGGCAGAAGATACAAAGAACGATGAAAACAAGCAGTCCTTTAACGAAGAGTTTAACAGAATGCTTAGAGGCGAAGGCTATGAAGAAGGCGCAGAATTCGGAATGGTGATGCCCTGGGGCGTCTGGGAAATAGATGCCGTAACCGTAGATGATAAGCCAATGCTTAAAGCAAGGCAGGGAATTGCGGGACAGCTTGAAAGATACGATCAGCTTGGAGATCTGTTCATCTATTTTGACTTTACGGATAATGGAAAACTAAAAATAGAGAAGCTTGAATTCTTTGACTATGAGAATTACGGATCCAACGAATAATCATGCTTGAATTACTCTTCCTTCAATGTTATCTTTTTATTTGAGAAAAGTTAACTCTTTAAGGAAACGCTGGCAAAAAAATTTAAGGAGAATCATGTAATGGAAATAGTTTGTTTGGATCTTGAAGGCGTGTTGGTGCCGGAAATCTGGATCGAGTTTTCAAAGAAAACCGGTATCGAAGAGTTAAAGAAAACCACAAGAGACGAGCCTGATTACGATAAGCTTATGAAGTGGCGCTTGGAAGTTTTAAAAGAACACGGACTTGGACTTAAAGAAATTCAGGATGTAATAAGAAAGATTGAGCCCTTGGAAGGAGCTCTTGAATTCTTAAATAAATTAAGAGAAAAAACTCAGGTCATTATTATTAGCGATACCTTTTCACAGTTTGCAACTCCCTTAATGGAAAAGCTTAACTGGCCCACAATCTTTTGTAACTCTTTGGAAGTTTCTGAAGATGGCACCATTACAGGATACAAAATGAGAGTTGAAAAGAGCAAGCTTACAACCGTTAAAGCGTTACAGTCTATAGGATATGACACTATAGCAAGCGGGGATAGCTACAACGACCTTGATATGATAAAGGCTTCAAAGGCAGGATTTTTATTTAGAACAACAGATAAGATTAAGAATGACTATCCCGAGCTTAAAGCATTTGAAACCTATGATGAATTGTTTGAAGCAATTAATAACTACTTATAATAAGAAAAAGCCGTCGGCGTGGCCGGCGGTTTTTTCATCCCTTTTACACAAGCGAGAATCACTCGCGATATTCCATTTCCTCTTTTTCCAAACTTCTTACGTTAATGATAATAACAGATAAAAGTCATGCATAAACTATCCAAATAGGTAGTTTTTGCAACTTACCCTCAAATAAATACAACTTACCTTACAATCTGTTTTCTTTTGAAGGCAGTTTTTTTATTATGCAGATAAGCAAAGACAAGGAGGCAACATGAAAGCAATAGAGATTAAAAACCTTACAAAAAGATACGGAAACTTTACGGCGGTAAACAACATATCATTCGATGTTGAAGCAGGATCAATGATTGGATTCCTTGGAGTAAACGGAGCCGGCAAGTCAACTACAATAAACATGCTTTCCACCATTTTGACACCTGACGGGGGAGAAGTTAACGTGTGCGGATATAGACTCGGAAAGCAGGATATGGAAATAAGAAAGTCAATCGGTGTTGTGTATCAGTCAAACGTCCTTGATGACCTTCTTACGGTAAAAGAAAACTTAGTACTTAGAGCAACCATAGCAGGCCTATCAAAAGAAAAGATAAACAAAAGACTTAAAGAGCTTTCAGACTTACTTAAATTAGAAAGCATTTTAAATAAGAAATATCAGCTTTTGTCAGGGGGCCAGAAAAGAAGATGCGAGATAGCCTTAGCGCTTATGCATTCTCCAAAGATTCTTTTCTTGGATGAGCCAACCACAGGCCTGGACCCTGCCACAAGAATCGATGTGTGGGAAGCGGTAAAGCTTCTTAGGAAAAACGAGGACATGACCGTGTTTTTAACCACTCACTACATGGAAGAAGCAGCAACGGCAGATAAAATCGTGATAATCGATAAGGGAGAAATCTTAGCGGAGGGCACTCCCTTTGAGCTAAAAGAAACCTATGCAAAAGACAGACTTAAGTTGTATTTTGAAAAAGAAAAAGAAGAGAAAATCAAAACCTTCTTTAAAGAAGATACTTACAAAGCAACCAAGTACGGAGCAAGAGTTTATTTAAACTCTTCAATAGAAGCAATAAAGGAAGTAGAAAAGATCAAAGACCTGATTGATGGCTTTGAAGTGATTCAGGGAAACATGGACGACGTATTTTTAAACGTTACAAAGAAAGATGAGGAGACAGCATGAAACAGTTTTGGGCATTAAATAAAAGAAACATCAAATTATATTTTAAAGATCACTCGGCAGTTTTCTTTTCACTCTTATCAATGTTAATAGTAATCATGCTCATGGTTTTCTTTCTTGGAAACATGGCAAACGCTTCTATATTAAACGCAGTAAAGGATATTCCCGGAAGAGACCTTGCAGCCGATACCTTAAAGGTAAAGGAAATGGTTTATTTATGGACCGTTGCAGGCATCATCACAATCAATGCAGCCAGCGTAACTCATTCCTTTTACACTAACATGATTAAGGACAGGGGCGACAACAAGCTTAACTCAATCTTAGTTATGCCTATAAAAAGAAGCCATATCACAGCATCATTTGTATTTGGCGCATGGTTTGTAAGTGTGATAATGGGATGCTTAACATTACTTGTGACTCAGATTATCGGAGTGTTTAGAGGATTTGAAGTATTATCTTTTGTTACGATTTTAAAAGTATTATTGATAATTTCATTAAACGCGCTTGTTTATGCATCCATCATGTTTTTCTTTGCTTCCATAGTTAAAAGCGAAAGCGCATGGGGAGCAATCGGTATTATAATAGGTACCCTTTCAGGATTCTTAGGCGGCATCTACTTATCAGTAGGCGACTTAAGCGAAGGCGTTGTGAAAGTGCTTAAGTGTTTCCCTTTTATATACGGAACAAGCGCTTTAAGAGAAGTGATGCTTGATGCCACTGAAGATATTTTCTTTGAAGGCACCCCCGAAATCATAAGAGAGTCCGTTGACGCGGCAATGGGAAACAGTCTTACTTTATTTGAAAAAGAATTGTTAGGCGGCCAAAAAATGGGTATACTTTTATTGGTTGGATTAGTATTTATGTTTCTTTCAACTTTAATAATCACATTTTCAAAGAAGAAAGACAGATAGCATGAAAATTACCATTTTGACGCCGGGGCCAAATGAAGAAGATGAAATCATCGTTAAGATGAAGGATTTATCGGAAGACGCCTTAAGCCTTATTAAGCGATTAAAAGACGGAGGGGAAAAGGATGCAATTGCCGCATATGTAGGCGACAACATTGTGATGCTTCCTTTAAATGAAATATATTATTTCGATGCCGTTGATAACAAAGTTTTTTCTTATACCAAAGACAAGTGCTTTGAAGTTAAGAAGAAACTCTTTGAAATCGAGGAAGAGTTTGAAAAGACATCCTTTGTGCGCATATCAAAGAACGCCATCGTTAATATAAAGAAGATAGAGCGTCTCATCCCCGAATTTAACGGCCGCTTCGAAGCGAAGCTTAAAAACGGAGAAAGCATTATCATATCAAGAGGATATGTGCCCCTTTTAAAGCGTAAACTCGGTGTGGGAAAGTAGGTGTGACATGAAAGAATTCATAAAGAAATTACTTTTGTTTTTTATAATCATAGATTCGGGAGTGTTTTTGGTGGTGTGGCTTAGCTCCCTAAAAGAGACCGCCATTCCGGTAAACACTATACCCCATGTGTTTTTGGTTTCTTTTTTAACGGCACTGGTTACTGCAATCGTCTTTTCCATAGACCCAAAGAAAAAAGTCGGGAAGCTTACAAACGTTCTTATCTTCTTAGCCCACTTAATAAGCTTATGCTTAATAGTATTCTTATCGGGATCTAAGTTTGGATGGTTTGAAAAAAGCTTTAGCGGATTTTTAAATGTAGCCATAAGCGTTGCAATCGTGTATGCCTTTACGGCAGTCTTCTATATTATATTGGTAAACAAAGAAACCAAAGAACTAAATGATGCATTAAAGAATTATTCAGAAAAAGAAACCGATTGATTCGGTTTCTTTTATTATGCTCAGTATTTTCAAACCCCTGTAAAAACAGGGGTTTTTGTGCAAAGTTAACATAATGGAAATAAAAATAACGAAAAATTAACAGGATTTTTGTGCAGTTTTTAAAATTCCCGCCGATATATGTATTGTAGCGAACAAACAAGATGAAAAATTTGAAGAGGAAAAGAAGTTATCCACGGAGGGAAAACGAATGAGAAAGAACATTAATATGAAGAGAATTGTATCAGGAATCTTAGCATGCACAGTAGCTGCAACAGTATTTGCAGGATCAACAATCAGTGCATATGCAGACAATACAGTAGAAACAATGTTAAACGAAAGCGTTTCTTTAATCGAAGAAGCAGATAAGGTATCTGAAGAATCTTTTGAAGTAGACGAAACACTTGCAAACGAAGTTAACGAAGCAATCACTTCTTTCGATGAAACAGTTGCAGCAATCGACACTGTTACATTGGAAGACTTAAATAAAGTAGGCAAAGCTTTTGACGCAGCAGTAGAAGCATACGGCGTAGCAGACGAAAAGCAGAAAGAAGCAGAAGCTAAGTACGAAGAAGCAGCAGCAGACCTTGAAAAGGCTGAAGGCGATTCAGAAGCAGCAAAGACAAAGTTAGAAGAAGCAAAGGCAGTTATCGAACAGGCTTCTAAGGATAAAGAAGAATTAAAGGTTATTGAAGAACAGTACTACGGCACAATGGTTTATTACTACAGAACATTAGTTAAGAACAATGCCGTATACAACGAAGACGGAACAATGGATTTTGTTGAATCAGCAAAAGCAGCTGATCAGGAAAGCATTGACAAATATGCAAAGAACCCCTCATCTTTTGGCGGCGGCGAAGTATTTAACTTCACAAGATGCTTAACAAAGGAACTTGTTGAATACATGCTCATCCACTCAGAAGGCGCTGTAGAAGGCACAATCGTTTACGGCGAAGAAGGAAACAAGACAATCACTTCACAGGAAGCAGTAGTAATCTTAAACAACAATAAAGAAGACCAGACACTTACCGGCACACAGGCAAAGAAAGATAACAGAACAGGCGAAACATTGAAGGCCGGCGAAAAAGAAACTCTTAAGTTAACACAGTCAACTCAGAAGGATAGCGGAAGAACAAACAGAACAAAGGTTACTTTCAAGGATGCTGACGGTGTTGAACACACAGAATATTACAACGGCGTTTATAAGAGCTCAGAATTCGGCGACGAAACAGACGTTGAAGACGGACTTATTTACATCGCATTGATCAAATACAACGAAGAAAAGAAAGCTTGGGAAGCAAACAGAGTAGAAGACGAAAACAACTACGACAGCTACTCAAAGCTTAAAGCAGCAATTGCTACTTTAGAAGCTTACGAAGCAGCAAAGGCAGACGTTGAAACAGCTCTTACAAGCGTAGCAGCATTAGAAGAAAAGTTAGCAGCATTACAGGGAACAAAGAACGCAGCAGCTGAAAAGCTTGCAGCAGTTAGAAGCGAACTTAACAACGCAAAGGCAGCATTAGAAGCAGCAGAAGAAACAAAGGCTAATCTTGAAGCATCATATGTTGAAGCACAGGCAGTTGTAGCTTCAGTTGATGCAGACGACTATGAAGTAGTTATCGTTCCTGTTTCAAACGAATCAGAAAACGTTGTTATCGAAGAAGTTGCAGCTCCTACAGCAGCAGCTCCCGTAGCAGTAGCTCCCGTAGCTTCTGAAGGAATCGTTGAAGTAAGCGAAAGAGTTACATTAACAGAAGCAGTTGAAGAAATCGCTGATGCAAACGCAGCTCCCTTAGTTGTAAAGCCTTCAGAAGTTAAGGCAAGCGAAACAGCTAAAGCATATGAATTAAAGGTAGTTACAGCAGTAGCAGAAGATGAAGTTCCTCTTTTTGAAGGAGTTCACACTGTAAGCGCTCACTATATTTGGTGGTTCGTTTTAGCACTTGCTGTAATCGAAATTTTAGCAGCAGTAGTTTATGTAAAGAAACACTCCAATGACTAATAAAACTTCATTTTTCATTCTCCCTTTTCCTTTTCCTCTTATTAGAAACGGTGGCCTCTAAGGCCACCGTTTCTGTTTGTGCACAAAAAACAATAGCAAATATTGCAAGTACTCGCAATATTTGCTATAATCACTGTGATTATTGTGTGTATTAAGTAGCGTTACTCGCTACGGGGGAATCATGAAAATAACAATATTGGGAGCAAGAGGCTCGATTCCGATTGAAGGAAAGAAATTCCTTGAGTTCGGAGGGCTAACCTCATGTGTTCTTTGCGAGACAAAAACTGAAGCTGTTTTTATCGATGCCGGAACAGGTTTACTTAATGCACCCATAATTACGGATAAGAACGTATCTATGCTTCTTACCCACCCTCATCTTGACCATTTAATTGGTCTTCCTTTTTTTCCACTTTTAAGTAAAAAGAACCAAATAATAGACTTCTATGCAGGCACCCACGAAGGCTTAAATGCCGAAAAATTGCTGGATGGTTTATTTTCTCCGCCTTATTGGCCTTGTAAAATAAGCGACTATCCGGCTGATTTTAGATGCCATGAATTAAGCCTGCCCTTACAAATAGGTGATGTGACAATAGAAGCCATTAAATCAAATCACCCAGGGGAAAGCTTTATATTTAAAGTAACAAGCGAAGGAAAATCCTTTGTTTATGCAACGGATTATGAATACAAGCAAGAAAGCGCAAAAGATCTTATAGACTTTTCAAGGAATGCAGACCTTTTGTGCTTTGATTCCCAATACACAGACGAAGAGTATTTAAGTAAAAAAGGATACGGACATTCAACCATCAGTCAGGGAATGGAAATTTTTAAAGAAAGCAAAGCGAAATCCATGCGCTTTGTGCATCACAACCCCTCTTATGACGATGAGTTTTTGCGTAGCCTTGAAAAAAATATTAAAGACGAGAATGTTTCAATAGCAAGAATAAACGAGGTAATAACGCTGTGAGTCTAGATAAGAAGTTAATTAAACTTGCCATTGCATTAAGCGCCGAAAAAAACTTCGACAAATTAATGCAGACGATTTTGATAGAGGCAATGGAAATCTGCAATTGCGACGCGGGCACGGTTTATGTGCTTAAAGACGAGTTTCTTCATTTCCATACCATGTTTACAAAATCAAAAGGCACAACGGTTGAAGAGCAGAGTAAAAACATTAACCTTCCTCCCGTACCCCTTGGAAGAAAGAACGTGTGCGCTTGCTCCG
The DNA here is from genome assembly GCA_016291405.1 of Lachnospiraceae bacterium. GTDB lineage: Bacteria > Bacillota > Clostridia > Lachnospirales > Lachnospiraceae > UBA1258. The sequence goes on along the minus strand of JAEEXG010000059.1, from coordinate 6,663 downwards.
CCCTTGACAATAAACTCATAAACATCCCCGATGTTTATGAATCCAAGGAATACGATTTTTCCGGAGCTCAAAAGTACGATTCCATTACCGGTTATCGCACAGGCTCCATGCTTGTCATCCCCATGGCGGATGATAAGAATGAAATAATCGGCGTGCTTCAACTGATAAATGCCCAAAATACGCAAGGTAAAACGATTCCCTTCAAAAAGGAATTTGAAGAAACCATATCAGCCCTTGGTTCTTTGGCAGCAGTAAGCCTTAATAACCATAGACTTGCTGAAGAAGTAAATAATCTCTTACATTCCTTCGTGGAAGTAATGGTAGATGCCATCGATGCAAGAAGCTCTTATAACGCAAATCACACAAGAAGTATGGTGGGATATGCATCACGCTTCATCGATTGGCTTAATAAAACGGGAAATGATTGGAAATTTAGCGATGACTCAAAGGATGCGTTCCTAATGAGCATCTGGCTTCACGATATAGGTAAACTTATCGTGCCACTTGAGGTCCTTGATAAGCCCGATAGGCTTGGCACCCTTAAGCCGGGTATTAAGAGCAAAATCGAAATAGCTTCTTTAAAAGAAGAGATTCTTTCTTTAAAGGATCCTTCAAAAGAAAAAGAATGTCTTGAAAAGATAGAAAAGCTTAAAAGCGCCTGGGAAGAAATTGAAAAGGCCAATATGGCAGGTTTCCTTCCTGATGAACAGATAGATAAGTTAAAAGAATATGCAAAGATAACCTGTAAGAGCGCTGATGATAAGGAAGAGCCTTTATTAAATGAAAAAGAGCTTGAAGCCATCACTATAAGAAAAGGTACTCTTACAGACGGCGAAAGAAAACAGATTCAAAGCCATGTTTCTTATACCGCAAGAATGCTTGAAAAGATGGTATTTAAAGGAATTTATAAAAACGTTCCTTTCTGGGCGGGCTCGCACCATGAGCTATTAAACGGAAACGGATATCCTAAGCACTTAAAGGGCGATGAACTTCCTAAAGAAACAAGGTTACTTACCATAATCGATGTCTACGATGCACTCACGGCGGAAGATAGGCCCTATAAGCCGCCCATGCCTTCGGAAAAAGCCTTCGCAATTTTGGAAAGCATGATGAAAGACGGCGAAATAGACGAATCGATTCTTAATATGTTTAAAGAAAGCAATGCTTGGAATAAAAAACTAATTACTAAATAAAAGGGGACTAGTATGGAAGAAAAGGATACTAAAAAGACAAACAAAAAGCCGATAATATTCGGCGCAGTAGCTGCAGTGGTTGTAGTGGCAGTAGTATGCGTGCTTTTGTTTTCAAACAAAGCAATCCGCGCCACCACAATGAGAATGCTTAGAATGGAAGGTACCGTTAACCTTGAAGAAAACGGTAAAATTAAAACCGTAAGAGAAGATTTAAGGCTTAAAAACGGAAATGCGGTAAACACTGAGGCCGCGAGCCTTTGCTCAATCGGCCTTGATGACACAAAGATTGTCACCATGAACGAAGTAAGCCGCGCTGAGTTTTCTCAAAAAGGAAAGGCTTTGGAATTAAACCTTACAAAGGGAAGCCTTTACTTTGAAGTAAGCAAAAAACTTGCTTCCGATGAATCCTTTGAAATACAGACATCCACTATGGTTGTAGGTATCAGAGGAACGTCCGGTTATGTATCTTGTGATGAAGAGGGACATGAATATGTCCTCACCACAGACGGAAGTGTCCACGTAATCGGCAGAAACCCTCAAACCGGGGAAATAAAGGAAATAGATGTCCCTGCAGGAAGCAAGATTGTGGTTTACCTTTATAATGACAGAACGGTAGACAGTATCATGTTTGCCCTTGAACCTGTATCTGAAGATGAAATTCCTGAATTTGTAATTGCAAGATTACAGGAAAATGAGGAATTACTTAATAAGGTTGTAAACGACACAGGCTGGAGTAAGCCCGTAATTATGGGTGAAGAAGAAAGCGAGCCTGAGGATACAAGCGAAGAAGAAAAGGCCGAAGAGACTACGGAAGAAACTGAAGAAACCACAGAAGAAGTAACGGAAGAGGTTAAAGAAGAAGTTACAGAACCCGAACCCGAGCCCACTCCTGCTCCAAGAAGTACACTTCCCGAAGGCGTAGTAAGAAACGCCGACGGAACCTTTACTTTAGCAGACGGAACAGTATTTGACCCTAACTTTTACAGAAATAAATACGGCGACCTTGCAGGCATGAGTGATGAAGAGCTTTTAAACCACTACTTAACTTATGGTAAAGGCGAAGACAGAAGCGCAAATCAGGCAGAACAGGATAAGAAAGATGCCGAAGAAGCTGCAAAGAAAGCTCAGCAGAACGCGCACGATGATGACGATGATGATGACAGCTCATCAAACGGCGGACAACAGCAAAATGGACAGCAAAATCCACCCGCTCAGACTTATTCGGTTGACTATAGCAATAATAATCAGGTATCAGACGGTTCAGGAAATGTTGTCGGAAGTTATTACGATGGTAATCTCGAGTTGTCCGGTAATGTCTCACTACCTATGACTCTGGAGACTGAGCAAGGTACACAGACACTTAAAGTATCAGATATGTATTTCACAGGCGATACACCGGTTAATACAACTGTAACTCTATCGCAAAGCGGAACAACAATTAAAAAGATGGCAAACGGATATATGGTAACGTATACAGATGCCAGTGGTACTCAGCAGACATTTGAGAGCGATGGCTACATGATGTCACAAGACGTAGGTAATACGGGTATAGCCGGATTAGAATTCTACGTTAACGATCCGAGTGATCCAAATGCATATCATGGTATATACATTGCGGACGATGAATCGATTGGACAATTCTAAGCTTAATGCCCATAGCTTAAACTATATATAATTCGAACTCATAAACTCTAAGCACTATATCCTTGGTGGGATATGCAAGGAGGATTAATAATGGACGAGAGGAATAGTAAAAAGCCAAGTAAAAGGACGATAATAATTTGCATTGCCGCAGTTGTGGTGGTGGCTTGTGTGTGCGTGGTGCTTCTTTTTTCAAACAAAGCAATCCGCGCCACCACAATGCGAATGCTAAGAATGGAAGGTACCGTAAGCCTTGAAGAAAACGGTAAAGTAAAATCCGTAAGAGAAGATTTAAGGCTTAAAAACGGAAATGCGGTAAACACTGAGGCCGCAAGCCTTTGCTCAATCGGCCTTGATGACACAAAGATTGTCACCATGAACGAAGTAAGTCGTGCTGAGTTTTCTCAAAAAGGAAAAGCCCTTGAATTAAACCTTACAAAGGGAAGTCTTTACTTTGAAGTAAGCAAAAAGCTTGCTTCCGATGAATCCTTTGAAATACAGACATCCACTATGGTTGTAGGTATCAGAGGAACATCAGGATACGTTTCTTGTGATGAAGAGGGACATGAATATGTGCTCACCACAGACGGAAGTGTCCACGTAATCGGCAGAAACCCTCAAACCGGAGAAGTAAAGGAAATAGACGTCCCCGCAGGAAGCAAGATCATTGTTTACCTTTATGACGATAGAACGGTAGACAGTATCATGTTTGCACTTGAACCTGTAACGGAAGATGAAATTCCTGAATTTGTCATTGCAAGATTACAGGAAAACGAAGAGCTGCTTGATAAGGTTGTAAACGACACAGGCTGGAGCAAGCCCGTAATTATGGGTGAAGAAGAAAGCGAGCCTGAGGATACAAGCGAAGAAGAAAAGGCCGAAGAAACTACGGAAGTAACTGAAGAAACCACAGAAGAAGTAACTGAAGAGGTTGAAGAAGTTACAGAACCCGAACCCGAGCCTGAACCCGAGCCTCAAAACACACTTCCTGCAGGCGTAGTAAGAAATGCCGACGGAACATTTACTTTGGCAGACGGAACAGTATTTGATCCTAACTTTTACAGAAATAAATACGGCGACCTTGCAGGCATGACTGATGAAGAACTTCTAAACCATTATTTAACATATGGTAATGAAGAAGAGCGAAGCGCAAATCAGGCAGAGCAGGATCAAAAAGATGCCGAAGAAGCTGCAAAGCAGGCCGAGCAGAACTCGCATGATGATGACGATGACGATGGAGACGATGGTTCATCGGACTCAGGACAACAGCAAAGCGATCCTGCGCCAACCTACACATATGATGCAACAAACAACGAGGTAAGGGTTGGGGACACCGTGGTAGGTGCGTATATACCCCCGCAAAGTAGTGGAGAAGGCGGTCAATTTACTGTCTATGGCGGTACTCATTCGATGCCTATGACAATAAATGGTGAAACTTTACACATGCAAAACCTGGTACTTACAAATGACACAACACCTGGAACGGAGATTACTGTAGGTGGAACAAATATTAGGTGGGTGGATAATCATTATGTAGTCTATGAATCAAGCGCCGGTTCTAATTCAGTATATCCGCTTGAACCCGGTGAGTATTCGGGCGCTGTAGATGCGCAAGGACTGAATAATTCAAATAACAGATACACCGGATTGCTGGTATTGTCAGAAAATCAATATTACGTAATAACGGATAGCGGAGTTGTTGCCGCTGTCAACATAAGCTAAACATATGAAAAACATACTTAAAAACAAAACTTTTAAACAAATTACATATTCACTTCTTGCAGCGGCTGTGGTGACAATCACCATAGCTGTGGCGGGAGTCTTAAATCGAGTTGACAACATAGCCCAGGATGCTTTTTATCAATCTCCCAAGGCTTTGGATGGGGACATTGTTGTAATAGGCATAGACAATAAGTCATTGGATGACCTTGGCCCCTACAATTCATGGGGAAGGGACATAATGGCTAAGGCCCTTGAAAACTTAGCAAGGGATAAAGAAAACCTTCCGGCTGTCGTTGCAATCGATACTTTATACATTGGGGAAACCGATAAAGAAAATGACCAAAGGCTTGCGGATGCCACAAAAGAACTTGGGAATGTGGTAACGGCTTCTTTTGCCCAAATCGGCACAAAGCCTGTGTATGAAGAAGGACATTTAAGATACGACTACAATGCGGTGTTTAGTTACGATGAGCCCTATGAAGCCTTGAAAGAAGTCACGACTTTAGGTCACATCAATGCAATGTATGATACAGACGGAATAATGCGTCATGCCCTTATGTATGTGGATGCGGATGGGAAGAGAGTTTATTCCATGGCATATGAGACTGCAAAGCGATATGCCAAGGAAACAGGCCTTGAATTGGAAGAGCCCCCTGTTGATTCGCAGGGAAACTTCTATGTGTCATATTCTTCACTTCCCGGAGGATTCTATGACGGATACTCATTTTCAGACCTTGTAAACGGAAAGATTGACCCTGAGGAGCTTTCGGGAAAGATAGTATTTATAGGCCCTTACACTGTAGGTCTTCAGGATTCTTACTTTACCTCAATTGCAAGAGCCGAGTACATGTACGGTGTTGAGTATCAGGCAAACGTGGTAAAAGAAATTTTAGACGCAGACTATAAGATTGAAGTAAAAAAGACTCCGCAGATAATACTTTTATTTATTATCGCATTCCTTGCTTTCTTCTTATTCCAAAGAGTAAAGGTAAGGACCGCAAGTATAATAGCGGCGTTAACTATCATATGTTCGGTAGCGGTTTCTTTTATCCTTTATAATGTAAAAATCGGTGGCGCGGGCCACGTAATAAGGCCTCTGTGGATTCCCGTATCAATCCTTGCTTTGTATGTTGTTTCAATCGGAATCTACTATGTAAGAACGCTTATTGAAAAGCAGCGCGTCACAAAGACCTTTGAAAGATACGTGGCACCTGAAATCGTAAGCGAAATCTTAAAAGAGGGCATCGAAAACTTATCCCTTGGCGGAAAGACCTGCGATATTGCGGTTTTATTCGTAGACGTAAGAGGCTTCACCACAATGTCTGAGCGCTTGACGCCCGAAAAGGTTGTGTTCATTTTAAATAAGTACCTTACCATGGCAAGCGACTGCGTAGAAAGAAACAAGGGTACCCTTGATAAGTTTGTGGGCGATGCCATGATGGCTTTCTGGGGAGCGCCCATTCCTCAGGACGATGCAATCTATAATGCGGTAAAGACCGCAAAAGAGATTGTGGAAGGGGCAAAGAGAGTTTCGGATGAGCTAAAGGCTGAAATCGGCGAAGAATTAAGAGTCGGTGTTGGCGTTAACTTTGGCCCTGCGGTTGTTGGTAACATGGGAGCTCAAAAGCACATGGACTACACTGCAATCGGCGATACCGTAAACACTGCAGCCCGTTTGGAAGCAAATGCTCCCGGCGGAAAGGTCTATATAAGCCGTGCGGTTTATGATGCACTTAAAGACAGAATCACAGCCACATCCCTCGGAGCGACAATCAAATTAAAAGGTAAAGCAGACGGATTTGAAGTCTTAGAACTTAATGAAATTAAATAGCTAAGAAACGGTGGCAGAATGCCACCGTTTTTAGTTTTCGGAATTGACGTATCGGGACACAGCTTAAAAAATATTTATGATATCACAAGATTTCATAACTTAATCTTAAGAAAATTACACCCCTAACCTTCATTGACTCTCCATCCTCACGATGTTATAACGTTAGACATAGAAAAACGAGGAGGAGAAAAACATGAGAAAAAAAATTTGTTACGCAGTTTTATTTTCTGTACTAACAGTAGCTGCACTAACCGGTTGTGGAGAAGCCGAAGCTAC
>JAEEXG010000013.1 GCA_016291405.1 Lachnospiraceae bacterium | reverse complement strand
CACATACAGCCGATATCGACTACGGTAAGATTCAGCTCTATGCCGGTAACTACGATTTCTGGTATGAATCTTCACAGCTTATGATTAAGCAGATGAAAGAAGCCAACAAGAAAAAGGAAGAAAAGATCAAGGAATTACAGGAATTTATTTCAAGATTCTCTGCTAACGCTTCTAAGTCAAAGCAGGCTACTTCACGTAAGAGAGCCCTTGAAAAGATTGAGCTTGATACTTTAAAGCCTTCAAGCCGTAAATATCCTTACATCGACTTTAGACCCGACAGAGAAATCGGTAACGAAGTTCTTGCAGTTGAAGGCCTTACAAAGACCGTTAACGGAGAAAAGGTACTTGATAACGTTTCTTTTATCTTAGGACACGATGATAAGGTAGCTTTTGTTGGTTCAAACGAACTTGCAAAGACAACATTATTTAAAATTCTTGCAGGCGAACTTGAGCCCGACGCAGGAACCTATAAATGGGGCGTAACCACTTCTTTGGCATACTTCCCCAAGGATCCCGGTAAAGAGTTTGATAACGACTACACCATCACAGAATGGCTTACAGGCTACTCTCCCGTTAAGGATGTAACCTACGTACGTGGTTTCCTTGGAAGAATGCTTTTTGCAGGTGAAGACGGCGTAAAGAAAGTTAAGGTTTTATCCGGTGGTGAAAAGGTTAGATGTCTTCTTTCAAAGATGATGATTTCAGGCGCTAACTGCTTGATTTTCGATGAGCCCACCAACCACCTTGACATGGAATCAATCACAGCTTTAAACAACGGACTTATTAAGTTCCCCGGAGTTGAGCTTTTTGCTTGCCGTGACCACCAGGTTGTTGAAACAACAGCAAACAGAATCATCGAGTTCTTACCTAACGGTACAATTATCGATAAGGTTACAACCTACGATGAATACCTTGCAAACGATGAAATGGCAAGAAAGAGAACAGTCTTTGTGGCTAACCGTGAAGACGACGAAGAATAATAAAAAAGCCGTGGGGTAACCTGCGGCTTTACTTATCTTAAGGAGCATTAAATGATAGATTTACACGTACATTCCACATATTCAGACGGCACCTTTTCAACAAAAGAGCTTGTAGATTATGCCATAGAAAAGGGCTTAAGCGCCTTTGCTTTGACAGACCACGATTGTGTGTCGGGGCTTAAAGAAATCACTGAGTATGCCGCTTCTTTAAAAGAAAAAGGTATTAATGCACCGCGCGTTATCCCGGGCATTGAATTATCCACAGACTATAACGGTTCCGAAGTGCATGTGGTGGGATTATTTATAGATTATGAATCAAAAGCCTTTAAAGACTACATCGATAACTTTGTTAAATCTAGGTTAGAAAGAAACCTTGAAATGTGTAAAAAGTTATCCGATGCAGGATTTGACGTAAAATACGAAGATTTACTAAACGAATTTCCCGGAGCTGTCATCACAAGAGCCCACGTTGCAAATCATATGCAAAGAAAAGGATATGTAAAGAGTAAGCAGGAAGCCTTTGAGCGATACATCGGTAACTACGGCCCCTATTACGTGCCAAGAAAACTTGTGACCCCTCAGCTTGCCATTGAATTAATCCTTAAATCAGGCGGCGTCCCGATTCTTGCGCACCCTATTCTTTATCACTTATCAAAGGCAAATCTTGATAAGCTTGTGTGCGAATTAAAGCAAGCGGGCCTTATGGGAATCGAAGCCGTTTATTCCACCTACACTACCGCTGATGAGCGTGATATAAGAAAACTTGCAGAAAAATATCACCTGTTATTGTCAGGCGGAAGCGATTTTCACGGCGCAAACAAAGAAAAGATTGACTTAGGTGTAGGATACGGAAAGTTATATGTTCCCGATGAATTTTTAGAAAAGATTGAGAATGCTAACTGTAAGCTTTTGTTTACGGATATGGACAGAACTTTACTGCGAGAGGACTGCACGATAAGTGATGAATTAAAGAAGGCCTTTGATGAAATGGTTAAAAAGCATCACAAGCTCATCTTAACCAGCGGCCGCCCTCTTCCGGGAATTACCGAAAGGCTTGATTCTTTAGATTTAAACTATCCCGAGACTTATGCTATTGCTTTTAACGGCGGTCTCATTTACGATGTCACAAACAAGAAGCCTTTGTACGTTAAAAAACTCGGCCACGACATTATCAAAAAAGTTGAAGCCATGTGTAAGGAAGAAGGTCTTTACGTTCACAGCTACACTGATGAAGAAATAATCACTTTATCAGATAGCGAAGAATTAGCCTTTTATAGAATCCGAATCCACATGCCTTATAGAGTGGTTAAATCTTTAGCTTCTACGCTTCGCCGGGGAGCTTATAAATTGCAGATTATAAGCCTTAATGACAGGGATAAACTTGAAAGAATAAAAGCGCGCATTATGGATGCCTTTGGTTCAGAAGTTGATACAGTATTTTCAAGCACCAAGTATTTAGAAATTCTTCCTAAGGGTGTTGGCAAGGGAGACGCTGTAAAGCGCTTATCCGAAATGCTCTCCGTCCCGATTGATAGAACCTTCGCCGCAGGTGATGAAGATAATGATATTTCAATGATTAAGGCCGCAGGCACGGGAGTCGCCGTAAGTAACGCCACTCCCGCAGTTAAAGAAGCCGCAGACATCATTACAAAGAATGATAACGAGCATGACGGACTTTTAGAAATTGTAAATGAATACTTTTTATAAAGAAAAACCCCAAGACATAAGTCTTGGGACTTTTCTTTTAAAGGATTTTTATGCTGTCGCACTCGTTTTTATAAAGTAATGCATTCTGATGACACTTATCTTCTTTTAAGACTTCATCAAAGTCTTTTAATGCTTTCTTTGTATCTCCAAGTCCCAGTCTTCCAAGGCCCGAAACATAGAGGCAATGAAGCCTGTTTTTCTTGGTCATGTCTTCATCAAAGATTGCAAAATCGGGCATTGATACCGCAAAGTAATCCTGCTTAAAGGTATCTCCCATATGGGTCTCTCCATACTCTAAGAGCATATCGAATTTAGCCTTTGCCTTCTTTTCATCAGAAAGCTTTTTATAAGATAATCCTTGGTATAAAAGCATATCTGCAGGCTGATCGTAGTAATAAAGCATTCCGGCTACTTCGCTTGCGCCAAGTGTGGCAAGTTCGTAACATTTCTTTGCTTCCTCTTCTTTCCCCTGCATTTCCAAAGAAAGACCTAAGTGATAATAAAGGTGATTATCCTTTGTGCCCTCTAATCTTCCTTCACCTAAGTTATGAGGATAAGAAAGGGCTTCTCTTAAGTATTCTTCGGCTTTTTTAGCGTTTTTAACTTTAAGTTCTTTTCTTGCCAGTTCAAGAAGAGAAGTCTTAAACTGGGTGCTTATCTTTCCTTCTGCACCTTCCCATGTCCTAAACACATGGCTTCTTATAGCCTTAATGGCTTCTTCATGCCTTCCCGTAAGGTTTAAAACAGTGACATATTCAGTGTAGAGGTCGTCTCTGTCTTCTATAAGCGCTAAGTTTTCTTTGTACCTATCAAGCCTTTCCTTAGGGGATTTTCCAAGCATCTTTAAAAGCTGGTCAAGCTCTAAGAAAACCCTTGCATCCTTTTTATCTAAGCTAAAGGCCTTTTCTAAGCACTCTAAAGCCTTATCCTTATCGCCTTTTTTATTGTAATAAGCAATCGATAAGTTCCTAAGAACCGTAGGGTAATTTCCATCAAACTTAATAGACTTTTCCCAAAGCGAAATGGCTTCTTCGTATCTTAGTTTATCGTAATAAAGGTTTCCAAGGTAATAATATGCACGGCTTCCTTCGGGGCGTGCCTTAATAGCAAAGTTTAACACCTGAATGTCTTCCAAAGTGTTAGGGAAGCAATATGTGGGGTTTTCTTTTTCTGCCTTTAAAAGAGCGTCTTTATAAGCATCGGTCTTTGATAGCTTATACTGATAGAATCCTTTGTAGTAATAAAGCATGGGATTAGGCTCTTTGCAGGCATCTATTAAAGCAATGGCTTCATCGTAAAAGCCCCACTCTGCGTAGTCTCTTGATAGTCTAAGTGTAGTGTGAGCGTTTTCGCTAATATCTGTGTTAATGTCCTTTTCGTATTCGCTCTCAGACATTTCACCTCTTAAAAGCTCTGAAATAAAGTCAAATGGATCTTCAATTAAGTTTTCTTCCACCTGCTTTAAGGCACATTCTGATTTACCCTGCTTATAAAGGATTAAAGCCTTCAGGGCTCTTGCCTTTGTGTTGTGAGCGTTCTTTATAAGGGCTTTTTCAATTAAATACAAGGCTTCCGATAAAGCATCTTCGCTTCCTGTTTTTAAAGCTTCTCTAGTCTTAATGGCTGCTAAGAAATAAAAGCTCATCTCCTGCTGCTCGTTAGACCAGGTTGCCTTATAGAAGGCATCGAAGCTTTCTTTATACCTTTCCTGATAGAAAAGGGCTAAGCCAAGGTTGTAAATCGGCTCACTGTCATAGGGATTTGGATGCATCAAGGTAAGGCGCTTAATTGCCGTTCTAAAATACTTTTCAGCATCCTTAAATCTTCCGCGTCTTAAAAGCAAAGACCCGTAAGCGTTGTTGATTCTGATGTCTCCTTCATCCCTCTTTAAGCCCTCCAAATAATAAGGATCGGGAAGGAAGGTTGCATGCCTGTACTGCTCTATATGCTGTCCCGAAAGAAACAGTTCTTCATTTGTCTTTATATCTTCGGGAGCCTTAACAGGCTTTGCAGGCTCAGCGAGTGCCGCCTCTTCTTCGGGCTTATCTAAGAAGCTAACAAGCTCATCCGCGTCCTTTCTTACACTTACTCTTACTTCAGATTCTGCGGGTAAGTTTAAAGAAACTGTCTTTTCGTATATGTTTTCCGGAGAAATGCTAATTTCTTCTCTGTAAAGGTTTTTGCCTTCAGAATATATGGTGAGTTCCACATTTTCAAAGGGTTCGGTACCGTATACTTTAATGCTTAAACCGCCGTTAACCCTTTCAACTCCAAGAACTGCCTTGGTGCTTGCGTTCTTAACTCTTCCAACCTTTTTATAGGGCATAAAGTATTGCTTAAACTTCTTTTCTTCGTATGGTTTAAGCCATGAAAAGTCGGGCTGGTTGTCGCAGAACATACCGGTCATAAGCTCAATGTAAGGGCCGTCTTCATCGGTTAAGTTTCTGTCCCAGGCCTGACCAAAGTCTCCGCATCCCCAGGTCCACTGCTTTTTACCGGGAGAAATGTGGTGGTCTGCCACATGCAAAAGCCCTGCGTCTACGCCGTAATCGTAACCTCCCACAAAGTCATAATCAGACTTTTCAGCCATATAGGATGTGGGAACGGGAATGTTTTTATATCTTGAAATGTCCACTCCCGCACTGTAATCGTGCTTATAATAAACACCCGTTGCAATGGGGAATCTTGATACGTCTCTTTTTCCGTGATCGTATACGTTTTTAACATCCGGAGGGAAAATGGACTGGGTGTTGTCGTTAACACTCACCGCAGGATTTGCCCACCAAAGGAAAGTCTGAGGTAAGGGTGTAGCATTAAAAAGCTGGCCTTCGATTTCGATATAGGCGCGCTCAGGGTACAAAGTAAATCTCGTGATTTCCCTTGTGCCATACATTCTGTCCACGTCACCCGTCTCTAAAGTAACGCTTCCATCCTCATTTTCTTTAATCCTATAATTAACAGGCATAAAAGTTGTGGGCCTATGGTGCTGGGGCCAGTTAAACTCGATCCCACCCGAAATCCAGGGCCCCAGCAGGCCCACTAGGGCCGGCTTAATTACGTGGTTATAATAGATAAAATCATAACCGTTTGTCTTATCGTAGGCTCTTTGAATTCTTCCTCCAAGCTCAGGAAGAATCATCACCTTAATATATTTATTTTCGAGCCACACAGCCTTATATTCGTGGTCTGTTTTTTCTCTGCTTATAGTCTGGGTTGCCGGATACGGATATATTTTGCCTGAGCTTCCCTGATATACTCTTTTTTCAAGAAACATGGGGTTTTTATCGGGCTCTCCCACTTCATAGGTGGGGATTATAAGCTTTTCTTCCCATATCTTTGCTTCACTCATCTTTACCCTCCGGAATCCGCTTAAGGCGGATGTCAAATTCAATCAGTCTTTTTTCGTTTGGATTAAGTATCTTTATGGCCTTATTTTTTATTGCCCTCGATACGCTGTCATAAAAGCCGTCTGATGGCTCCAAGGCCATATTGTTTGCACCGTCTAAGCCGCCTGCGGTAATCCACACACCTAAGTAAGGAAGAGCTTCTTTGTTAAATTTAAGCTCATATTCCATACCGCTTTCTTTATACCTTAATCCGCAATGCCCCTCGCTTACGGGGCCAAAAACGTAGTATTTTAACATATCACCGCTATCCTTTTTGGGAAGCGCCGATGTAACATATTTTTCTTTTTCATTTTCAAGAATGTTTCCCACATCCCCTAAAACAGGATGCTTAAAAACATTTACAAGTTTGTTCCCCTTTGGGAGAATCACTTCCATGCCGTCTTCATATTTAACGAGCCCATGGAAGGTCCAAATGCAGGGAAAAGGTGTGTCTCCTTCATAGTCGATTAAAACTTCACTATGAAGCGTATCGCCTTTTAAAGATAAAATCTTTGTGTAAGTTAACTTCAAATCCTTATCTTTAAAAGCGCACACCGCGGATGTTTGATTGACATCCATCACTTTAAACTTTCTATTCCACACCATTCCGTGGTCTAAATAGGAATAATCTTTTTCGTTAAACGAAAGCTTTTCTTTGTCTATGTTCGGAAATGCATCGTCCATTCCGAAGGCATAGTCTCCAAAGCTTATTTCTTTAATCTTTTTCCCCGTTTCATCTTTTGCCGCAAGGTCGAATCCGGTTTCTTTGTGCAAAAAGGAATGAATCTTACAGCCAAAATCAGGGTCAAAAGAAACTGCCAGCTCCTTATTCTCTAACTTGATCATTTATGCCTATCCCTTCACGGCACCGATTGTAAGTCCCTTAACAAAGTATCTTTGCACAAAAGGATAAAGAAGCACTATGGGGCCTGTAGCGATAATGGTCATGGCCATCTTCATGCTCTCTAAGGGGATTGAAGGCAAGGCCATACCTGATTTTTCTGCAACAATACGCATAGCTTCCGCGCTTCCCAAGATTCTTTGAAGGTAATACTGAAGGGTAAACATGTTTGTGTCTGTGACATAAAGCATGCAGTTATACCAATCGTTCCAGTATGCAAGGGCCGAAAAAAGGCCTAATGTAGCGATAAGAGGCTTACTGATGGGAAGGATGAGCCTAAAGAAAATGACTAAATCATTTGCTCCGTCAATCTTTGCGGACTCTGAAATTTCCATGGGTAAGCTATTCATAAATGACTTTGCTATTATCATGTTCCATACGGAAAACATGAGGGGAAGCACCAACGCAATGTATGAGTTTTTAAAGTTTAAATATCTCATACACAAAAGGTACCAGGGTACAAGACCTCCGTTAAAAAGCGTTGTAAAGAAGAAAAAGAAAGAAAACTTATTTCTCCAGGGGAAGTCTTTTCTTGATAAAACGTATCCTGTCATGGTGGCAAGAAGTACTGCCACAAAGGTACCTACCGCAGTCACTCCTATGGTTGTTGCATAGGAAATGATTATTGCCATTGGATTTTTAAGGCTTAATTTGTAAGCGTCCAAGGATAAGTCTTTGATTCTTGGAATCAAGGGATATCCTTCTCTTATAAGGCTTGTTTCAGCAGTAAACGAAGCCACAATAATCAAATAAAAAGGTAACACACAGAAAAGAGCGAAAATGCCGATAAGCACCCAGCCTAAGACATTTACGGCAATCTGATCCGAGCTTACTCTTACTTTTTTAGCTATAACAGTGTTTTTGCTCATTCAGACCTCCTAGTACAACGCGTAATCCGGGTTAACCATTTTTACAAGCTTGTTACAAACAGTTATTGTCACAAAACAAAGAACTGACTGGAACAATCCTGCTGCCGCGGATACGCCGATATTTCCCGTATCTATCAAAAGTCTGAATACATAAGTATCGATAACGTCTGTCATAGGTTCCAAAATGGCGTTACTCTTAACTGTCTGATAGAAAAGACCGAAGTCGCCTCTAAAGATATTACCGATTGCCAAAAGCACCAAAGTCATCATGGTGGCTCTTAATGAAGGAATGGTTAAATATCTTATCTTCTGCCAAGCGTTTGCTCCGTCAATGGAAGCTGCTTCAAACATTTCCTGGTCTAAGCCCGTTATAGCCGCAAGGTATACAACGGAACCGTAGCCCGTCTGCTTCCAAAGCTTTAAAAACACCAGTATGTAAGGCCAGGTTTTTGGAGAGTTGTAAAGATCAAAAGGTGCCGCGCCAAAGAGATTAAGTACGTGGTTAAAAACTCCCCTTTCGTAGTTAAAGATGTTGTACATAATAGCCCCTGCCACTACCCAGCTTATAAAGTAGGGAAGAAACATAAGTGACTGTGACATCTTTTTAAAATACTTGTTTCTAAGCTCGTTTAATAAAATCGCGCTTCCCATTTCAAACACAACACCAAGTGCGATAAACGCGATGTTGTATAAAAGCGTGTTTCTTGTAACAAGCCCAAGCTTTCCGCTTATTGCCAACGCTTTGAAATTGGCAAGTCCGTTCCAGGGAGAACCGTATATTCCTCCGGCGTAATTGTATTTTTTAAATGCAAGCACAATACCGGTCATGGGGATATAACTGAAAATAAGCACATATATCACTGCCGGTAGAAGCATTAATAAAAGCATCCAATGTTTCTTGATTGTTTTCATGTATCTCTCCAAAAAATTAGGCGGTGGCTTTTTACCACCGCCTTTAGGAATTTACTGGGTTTTAAGCCATTCGTTATACTGATTGGTTAACTCTTCAGTAACCTTTTCAAGTCCTGCTGCATTACATCTTGACATCATGTCGTCGATTGTTGCATCAACATCATCCACCAAGCCTAACTGAAGCATGTAGATGTATTCACCGATGATTGTCTTAACTGCTGCTGCTTCGGAAGAAACCTTAGCATCGTCAAATACGAATGTTACAGCGGGATTACCAACAATTCTTTCATCCCATGACTTGTACATCTTTTCTTCTCTTTCGGGTCTTCCTGCTTCAACATACTTTCTGTCGGAGTTTCTGATTGCCCATGAAAGAGCGATACCGTCTGCAGGATAGTCACCTGCTTTGTCTAACTTGTTGTAAGTATTGTCATCATTGATTGAGTAGTGAACCCCTTCAATACCTAATGTTGCAAGTCTGTTGGCAGCTGTATCCATCTTTAAGATATCAAGTACCATTGCTGTTCTCTGAGGGTTCTTTGAGCTTGCTGTAATACCAAAGTCTGAGTTGTTGAACTCTTCGCAAGCTACCAAGTGATCTGTTGTAAGATCGTAAGCCGCACACTTAACACCTTCTGTGTTTTCTGCCTGCTTCATGTATGTAAATACTGTTCCGTTCCAAGCAATTGAAGCGCCCTGTAATGCACCGAATGCCTCATCGTCTGTTGTGGTAGCTGATAATGCACTTCTTGACCAGCATCCTGCGTCTGCCAAAGTCTTCATGTCTTTAGCAAATCCTCTGAAGATGTCTGTATCCCATGCAAACTTGATTTCGTCTGCTGTAGGTGTCTTTCCTGTGTACTCAAAAATGTATGATAAGTAGTTGTCGTCCAAAACATAGAATGTATCAAACTGCTGACGATATACGTGCCATACTTCCGCATTGTCTGCGCTTGATGCCTGAGCGTAGATACCTGATACAGGTGTTTCTTTCTCTGCAACTGTGAGCATGTAGTTCATATAGTCATCCCAGTTCTTAAGTTCTTTAATGCCATACTTTTCAGCGATATCCTGTCTGATGGCAACGATCTTGTTCTGAGCTGTTTCGTTGTTTGAAGGAATTGCTACAAGCTGTCCGTTAACGGTTGATTCCTTAAAGCTCTTGGGATCTTGATACTTTGCTGTTAAAGGCATGTAGTCTTTTACAAAGTTTTCATCAAGTACGTAGAAAGAACCCTTTGCGGCTTCTGTAAACATGTAGCACCAGGGAGCTGTGTAGATACAGTCGATTTCTTCACCGCCGGCAAGTACAAGTGAGTACATTGTGCCGTAATCAGCCCAGCTCATGAATGTAACATCAAGTGTGGTGTTAAAAGGTGCAAGATAATCGTTGATTGCTGCAAGAACATCTGCCCAATCGTTAGGTGTATCACCAACCAAGTACATGTGTACTGTGTAAGGTGAGCTTAAGTCGATGTTTGAATACATTTCGGGTGTGGCCTTTACCACGCCGTCTGATAACTTTTCGGGAAGACCTGCCATAACCTCTTCTGAAACCCCTGATGAAGCGGTTGTGCTTGTTTCAGTCTTCGTGGAAGCGGGTGCGTTTGCTCCGCCCTCTGTGCCTTTGCTTCCGCATCCGGCAAGCATAGTCACTGTCATCGCCATAGCTGTAAGCAAGGCGAAAATTTTCTTTTTCATATACCTTCTCCTTTCGGTTCCTCCAACAAATAAAAGACCGGTCTTTCTTTTTCTTTGCACTTTCAATTATATGAACGCATACCCCGCAATAAAATAAACCATGTCACTATTTGATGGATTATATTCTTCCCAGAATTAAAATTCTCTGTAAAAATCATCCTTTAATTCAGCCATTACGATGTAGCATTCTTTCTTGTAAAGCATGGCCGCAGGCACTCTCCACTTTTCACCGCAATAAAATGCATCCGCAACCATTTCTTTGTCCGCATAAATCTGTGCTACATCAAACTCTTCATCAATATCGATAAAGCCTTCGGAGGAAGAAACCTCTATCTTTTTCCATGTAAGCTTTCTATCGCTCTCGTAACAAAGCTCTTCAGGATATTTAGACTTAAAGGGCTCATCCACAGGATAAATCTTTGCAGTCGCCTTGTTGGTATTTACATTAACGCTTCTTTCTACAAAGCCGTTTCCCGTCCACTCTTTATATGAAAAGCTTTCTTCTTCGATTGACTTTATTTCACCGCTTACTTCGTAAATATCGGCGCCGTTACCTATATAGATTTTCTCATCGATCTTTCTTAAAAATCTGGCAGCGTTTATATCTAGCGTAACGATTCTTACATCGTTGATGCCCAAAATGCTTCCGGGCTTTCCCGTTAACTCTTCTCCGCCCTTAACCTTATACTTTGCTTCGATTCCGGGAATTTGAGCAAAAAACAGAGTGTTTCCGCTTTTACATAAAAGCTGGGCTGTGGCGTATTCTAGGGTTATTCCTTCAAATGTGAAGTTAAAAGGCAGGATAAAAGAAACCTCTCCGCTTACGTTAAATTGAGGAAATGTAACGGATCCTGCTTTAATCTTTACGTCTTTGTTATCTTTAAGCTTTAAGAGTCTTTGATAGTGATTTATAAATAAGAATCCGCTATCGTCCTTACTTCTTATTGCATATCTTAAAGTCTTATCATCATCTGCCTTAGGCTTTTCTTTGCTCTCTGAAAGCACCATGGGCGCTAGTTTATCTCCAAAATCCTTTACAAAAAGATGGAGCATATTTAAAAGCCTGTACTGTTCTCTTACTTCACCGTACTGGGTGATGGCAGTGTGAAAGTCGTAATTTAAAATGGCGTAATCGTTAGGATAGCCTGTTTTTCTTGATTCCTGGAAGGTTGTTAATTTACCTATCTTGTTTGTACCGCCGTGATACATGTAATAGCCCACAAGGTTATTTCCGCTTCCAAGCTTTACTAATGACAATGCATAGGCATCCATTCCCGAAATCACAGGTCTTCTGTGGTGTGAAAAAGGAAGGCCTGCTCCAAGCTCACATGTTGCAAAAGGATACTTTTCATAGGGAAGTCTCCAGCCTTCATCATCCACTTTTCCGATAATATCAAGGCCTACTGCCGCATCGTTTCTCATAGGGTTAAAAAGGTAGTGCTGCGAAAGAGGAAGTTTATCTGTATGCTGTTCCCAAGGAGCCTCTGTGTATGCCGCAAACACAGGCACTGTATCATTTACAGGGATCTTTGCGCCGTATGCACTGTTCCATCCCGTTACCGTATATAAGGGCACATCGAATCCGATTTCTTTTGCCATATTTTTAAGTGTCAAAAGGTGGTCTGCGTCGGTAACAAGCTCGTTTTCAAGCTGAATGCCGATAATAGGGCCTCCGTCTTTATACAAAAGATCCGAAACTTCGTTGTAAATGGCCTCATACCATCTTCTGACTTCTTTTAAATACTCTTTATTGTTTTCTCTTAGCTTAAAAGGTTTATTTATAAGCCAGTCGGGGAAGCCTCCGTTTCTGCATTCGCCGTGCGCCCAAGGGCCCACTCTAAGTAAAAAGAAAAGGCCCTGGCTTTGACATTCTTTAACAAAGCTTCTTAAATCAAGGTCTCCTTTAAAGCTTAAATTTCCTTCAATTTCTTCGTGATAAATCCAGAAAACATAAGAGGCCACGATGGTTACGCCTCCTGCCTTCATTTTTGCAATTTCTTTTTTCCAGTTTTCTTTTTTATCTCTTGCAAAGTGATATTCACCCATAACGCCGATAAAAGGCTCTCCGCCCTTTTCAAAATAAAGGCTGTTAACAGTGATTTCTTTTCCCTTAGGTCCGGGATTTCCCATGTTAAGGTGGTTTCTTTCTACCAAAGGATAATTTGCATTTTCAATTTCGTATGTCACGTGAGTGTCCTCGCTTTACATTTTCATAACAACCATAATATCAAAACAACACCCGCCTTAAAATGACGGATGTTGTAAAAAGATGGACTATATTTCTCCCGGGCTGATAATGGCCACCGGGTCTTCCCTGAATTTCTTTGGAGGCACCCCTACCACCTGCTTAAACACTCTTGAAAAGAAGTATTGGTCTGAGTAGCCTACTTCCGAGGCAATCTCGTAGATGCGCATGTCCGTGGCTTTTAAAAGTTTGCAGGCATGGTCCATTTTAAGCCTGATAAAGAAATCGATGGGCGAATATTTTGTGTATCTTAAAAAGAGCTCGTTTATGTAGCTTTTTGAAAGTTTAAACTTATCGGAGAGTTCATCTAGGGTGATGCGCTTTCCGATGTTAGCGGATAAGTATTTAACCATATCGCTTATGTGCTTGTTTAAATCTCTGTTTTCTTCGTAATTCTTTTCTCGCATGTAGGTTTCAGAAAGAATAACTCCCAAAACCTGAGAAATATATTCAAAGTTTCCGATTGTGTAACTTCGGTTAAGCACTCTGAAAAGTAGGTCAAACAAAAGCATCATGCGGTTTGTGGCGTAATCTGAATTAAAGTTAACCACCTTTAAGCTATCAAGAGGATAATACTTTGCATCTTCCCCCTTAAAGTGCACCCACAAAATGCTCCAAGGGTTTTCTTTTGCCGCATAATACCTGTGGGCTACTCCCAAAGGAATGCAGAAGGCCTCACCTTCTTTAAGCTCGATGTGCTTATCTTTAATGTCGATAAAGCCGTGCCCTTTGATGCAATAAAAGAAAACGTTCTCCTGCGCTCCGTTCTGCCTCTCCATGTAGTGATGCTCCGCATGGGGATAAAAGCCCACATCAGTAAGATAGAGCCTCCTTACAATCGGATCCTTTATGTATTCTTCAAACAATTCGGTAGGAATGGCGATTTTTGTTTCGCCTATAAATCCTTCCTCCACGCCTACCCTGCTTATTTCGTGGGCAAGCTCCATTTCAAGCCGGTGCTTCCAGCTGTCTGTTCCACCGTTCATATTAACCCCTGTTTATTGCTTTCCCCCTTTTTGTATCGTAGCTTTGTTTCTTTTAATCGTCAACTTCTTTATGGTTTCTTTATACTCAATTTACAGGCAGGTTATTGACAATAAGCCTAAAAAATAGGGAAATAGAGGTGTGATTATTATTTATGACTTGGAGGTTATTATGCAATACAGAAGCGATAAGTACGGTAAAGAGCTTTCTATGTTGGGCTATGGCTGCATGCGTTTTTCAAAAAAGGGAAATTCTATCGACATCGATAAGGCCGAAAAAGAAATAATGGAAGCCTACAATGCAGGCGTAAACTACTTTGATACAGCCTACATTTACCCGGGAAGCGAAGCCGCAATCGGTGAAATCTTTGAAAGAAACCACATAAGGGAAAAGATTAATATTGCCACAAAGCTTCCGCAGTACATGATAAATAACCGCGCAGGCCTTGATAAATACTTTAACGAAGAGCTCTCCCGCTTAAGAACAACCTACATAGACTATTATTTGATGCATCATTTAACCGATATTGCCATGTGGGAAAAGCTTAAAAATGTGGGCATTATCGATTGGATAAAAGAGAAAAAAGAAGCGGGAATCATTAGAAACATCGGATTCTCTTATCACGGAAATACCGATAACTTTTTAAAGATTTTAAACGATTATGACTGGGATTTTTGCCAGATTCAATATAACTATTTAGATGAGCTTACCCAAGCAGGTGTAGAAGGATTAAAGGCTGCATATGAGAAGCACATCCCTGTTATAATTATGGAGCCCTTACGCGGCGGAAAGCTTGTAAATATGCTGCCTGAAAAAGCTCACTTAGCAATGAAGGAAAGTAACCGCGATTGGTCTGCCGCAGAATGGGCCTTTAGATGGCTATACAATCAGCCCGAAGTAACGGTTGTATTATCGGGCATGAATTCTATTGAAATGGTTAAAGAAAATTGCAGGATTGCATCAGACACTCCCGCAGGCTCTTTAACAGATGCAGACTTTTCAGTCTATGAAAAGGTGATTTCAGCAATCAAAGCCACTGAAAAAGTAGGTTGCACCGGATGTCGCTATTGCATGCCCTGCCCTAAGGGCGTTGATATCCCAGGCATTTTCAGAGCCTACAACACAATGTACAGTGAATCTAAAAAAGAAGGCCGTTTCCAGTTTGCCCAGGCCGTCGGCCTTACCAAAGAACCTTCTTTTGCCACCCAGTGCATAGGCTGCGGAAAATGCGAAATGCACTGTCCTCAGGAAATTAATATTCGTGAAAAGCTAAAAGAAGCAGATAAAGCACTTAGACCCTTACCTTATAAGGTAGGAATAAATATTGTAAGAAAATTCATGTTTAGAAAGAGTAAAGCATAAAAAAGCCGGCTTTACCGTTTTGATATTTACCCCTTTTACCGGACAAGTCCTGTGAAAGGGTTCTTTTATTCACAGTGTTTTTCCGCGTTTTCGGGTTTTTTGACTAAGATGACCGCCAGCATCAACTTTAGTCATAAAAAATGGCCTTTCAACCATCTCAAATTATCGATTTTATGACTAAACTTTATGAATGTCTCACTCTTAGTCAAATAAATCATTAGTTTGACGGCTTTCCAAGAAGTTTTTTATGACTAAAAACATTGTCCATTCTTCTTTTAGTCAAAAACTTCATTTTCACCCTGCCAAATATAGGCAATTATTATGACTAAACAAACGCGCACGCATTACTTTAGTCAAAAACTCATTTTCATCCTGCTTAATATAGCCAATTATTATGACTAAACAGACACGCAAGCATTACTTTAGTCAAAAAAGCCTTCTGAATACATTTCAGAAGGCTTTAAATCTCGTCATCATCATCAAGAAGCATATCATACTCTGTCATTTCATCAACGGAAAAGCCGTTTTCGTGCTTTTCCTTTGCTCGTGGAGATTGCTTACTACCTTTAATTCGATCTTTCCTTATAGCATCAAGCACGCCACCGGCAAGGCTTAAGATTATTACAGGAATAAGCACCGCAGGGGTACTTATGTTAACTCCTGCTCTTGCCAATATAATCAAAACAATCGCTAAAATTAAAAGAAAAACAAAGAGCATTTTCGTCTCCCGAAGTTACGCTTCTACGATTAAGAACCTTCCGTCTCCTATATCAAATACTTCGTCGGCGCTTTCAATTTCATCCTTTGAATAGTCAACGCCCTCTTCTTCAAAGTATTCGATGAGTTCCTTTTTACCCTTAACCACAACAGCAAAACAATCTTCCAAAAACTCTCTTGCCTCGGCCTCGTTATCCGCTACCTTTTCAGGGAAAAGTTTAAGCTGATTGTTTAAAAAGCATTCGATTACCTTTTTATCAAACATTTACGCCTCCAAAAGTTTCTTTACTTCGTGATAGAGCCTTGCAACGGGAAGGCCTACAACGTTTGAATATTCGCCATCGATTTTCTTAATGTGCTTTGCAAAGAAGCCTTGAATTGCATAAGCACCGGCTTTATCCATGGGCTCGCCTGTTGCCACGTAGTCTCTGATTTCATTATCTGTCAAAGGATAAACCGTTACATGGGTGGTCTCGTGGAAAGAAACCGTCTTAACTGATCCGTTATAAACATAAGTTAAAGTTACTCCCGTAATAACGTCGTGAACGTTACCGCTAAGCTCCTTTATTATTCTTATTGCATCTTCTTTATCCTTAGGCTTTCCGATTCGCTCATTCCCTAAAAATACCAAAGTATCCGCAGAAATGATAAGGTTTTCCTGGTCGATAAATCCGCCTTCTGCCTTTAACTTTTCATAAACGGCTTCGCCCTTTTTTCTTGAAAGTTCCTCTACAACTTCTGTAGGGGATGTCTTTGTGGGAGTCTCATCCGCATCGGATGTAACCACCTTAAAATCGTATCCTAAATTTGCAAGAAGCTCTTTTCTTCTGGGTGAACCCGAAGCTAAAATTATCATACTTATCCCTCTTATTTTCTACCCGTAAAGGTTTCTTTTTCCTCAAGGCAAAAGCCTTCCTGGAATGAATAGGTGTTTTGTGTTCTATTAAGCTTAGAATAACTTCCGTCAGGATTTAGTTCCCAAGCCTTTGTATTGTCTTTAAGCATTAACTTAAAGACGTGATTTAACTTTTCTCTTAAGCGCTCTCTTTCAACGGGAAAGAGGATTTCTATGCGCTTATCCATGTTTCTTGGCATCCAATCTGCACTGGAACAATAATACTCTTTTTCTCCCGCATTGTAAAAGCAAAACATTCGGCTGTGCTCTAGGAAGTTTCCGACAATCGAGCGAACGGTGATGTTTTCGCTAAGGCCCTTAACTCCCGGGGCCAAAGAACATATGCCTCGCACAATTAAATCTACTTTTACTCCCGCAATCGAAGCTTCATACAAGGCATCGATAATCTCTTTATCGCACAAGGAATTAACCTTAGCGATTATATGAGCGGGAAGCTTTTTCTTTGCGTTATCCGTTTCTCTCTTAATTAATTCTATTATTCTTTCTCTTAGCATCATAGGGGCCAAAGAAAGCTTTTTGTACACGCTGTCTTCTGAGAATCCCGAAAGCATGTTAAAGACGTTTACCGCATCGCTTCCAAAATCATCCTTTGCCGTAAAGAAACTGATATCCGTATAAGTCTTCGCGGTTTTATCATTGTAATTGCCCGTTCCTAAGTGAACGTATCGCTTGATTCCATCCTTTTCTTTTCGAATAACAAGTGATATTTTACAATGAGTCTTTATATTTGCAAATCCGTAGATTACGTTACAGCCTGCTTTTTCCAGGGTTTTGGCCCATTGGATATTGTTTTCTTCATCAAAGCGGGCTTTTAATTCCACCATTACCGTAACTTGCTTTCCGTTTTTTGCAGCCTCTGCTAAAGCCTTCACTATGGGAGAATTACCGCTTACTCTGTAAAGAGTTTGTTTAATGGCAAGCACGTTTTTATCTTTAGCCGCAGTCTTTATAAAATCAACCACCGGCTTAAAACTTTCAAACGGATGAATGAGCATTAGATCATGCTCTTTTATCTGCTCAAATAAATCTCTTTCGTCAAACTCCCAAGGCATTACCGGAATGTATTCGGGCGTCCTTAAATTATCAAATCCTTCCATGTTGTAGATTTCATTTAGGAAAGTTAAATCAATTGGCCCCGGCGCTTTAAACACCTGGCTTCTTTGAAGATTTAACTTATTTGCCAAAAATGAAATCATATCGGAAGCATTCTTTCCTTCCACTTCAAGCCTTACAGGCTCGGTGTTATCCCTTTTCTTAACTTCCTTTTGTAAGGCATTTAAAAGGTTTTCTTCAGGATATTCATCTATCAAAATATCCGCATTTCTAAGAACTCTGAAGGAAAATAAGGATTCTGCTTCATATGAAGAAAATAGTTTATTAAATTTTGATTTAATAATTTCTTCCAGTAGGATTCCGGTTATATTCTTACCGTTATTTATTTTTACAAGTCTATCAATGCCCTTTGGCACCTGCACTATGGCAAATTCTTCCTTGGAATCAGGCTTTCCTTTTCTTTTTACAAATCCGCAAACGTTAATGTAATTGTTTCTTATAATCGGAAAGGGCCTTTGGGAATTAATCACTAAGGGCGTAAGTATTGGATAAATGTTTTCTTCGTAATAAGAATCTATGTAGGCCTTTTCTTCTTCCGACAAGTTTACATAACTATCAACAAGCTTTATACCTGCACGCTTTAAGCCCTTCTTTACCACTTCCTTATAGATGCGATATTGCTCTTTGTTTAAAGCCTTTGCGCTTTTTAAAACAGCATCTATCTGCTCTCTTACGCTCATTCCGGCTATATCTTTTTCTTTAAATCCGGCATTTAATAAGGTCTTTAAAGAAGCAACTCTTATCATAAAGAACTCATCTAAGTTTGAGCCTGAAATTGCAAGGAATTTAAGTTTTTCAAACAAAGGGTTTCTTTCTTCTATAGCTTCGTTTAGCACCCTTTCTTCAAACTTAAGGTAAGAAAGCTCTCGGTTAAAGTATATAGTTTTGCCTTCAGATTCTTTATTTATCATCCGACTTTCCTAATAAGTATTGAATGAATTGCCAAGCGGTTCTTCCTGATAATCCGCCGTGGGTAAGCTCCCACTGGTTTGCCTGTAATATAAGAGTCTTTTCGTCCATCTCTATGCCACTTCTTTTTGCAAGGGTAAGGACAATTTCGTTAAACTCTTTTGTGCTAGGTGAGTCAAAGAAAATGGTGACTCCGAATCTGGCGTACAAAGAAAGCTTTTCCTGCACTGTGTCTCTATAGTGAACTTCATCGTCCTTAGTGCTTCTTTCTGAAAACTTTTCATTTACCAAATGTCTTCTGTTTGATGTGGCATAGATAAGCACGTTTTTAGGTTTCTTTTCAAGACCGCCTTCGATAACAGCCTTTAAGTACTTATACTCTATTTCAAAATCTTCAAAGCTTAAATCATCCATGTAAAGGATGAACTTATAGTTTCTATTCTTAATTTGAGCAATTACATCGTTTAAGGCCTTAAACTGATGCTTATAGATTTCAATTATTCTAAGGCCATCCTCATAATACTTATTTGCAATTGCCTTAATGCTTGAGCTCTTTCCGGTTCCGGCGTCTCCAAAAAGAAGGCAGTTATTTGCAGGGCGACCTGCCACAAAGGCTTCAGTGTTTTCAACTAAGGCAGCCTTTGCATCTTCATATCCCACAAGGTCTTCAAGATTAACGTGAGCAATGTTTGTGATAGGCTCAATCTTTGTGCCAACCACTCTAAATGCCTTATGAAGTCCGAATTTTCCAACACCGTAATCTTTGTAAAACTCAGACAAAGTATCTTTCATTTCCTCCGCGTTCTTGGTCTTATCAAAGAGCTCTGACAAGGTCACGATTCTGTCAACGATTCTTGTGTTATAAACCTTTGCTTCTCTTTGAGATGGCACATAATTTAGGGCAATTGAAAAGTCCTTAATATCAAGGTTATTTGTAAGATCTGTAAAGTCGTAATCGTATAATTCTTTTATTATTTCAATATCGTGGATTGCTGCTTCATTGATGGTGCCTTCTATTTTTCCAACCATTTCGGAAGCCAAAGAAAAACTGTTTTCGTTGTTTACAAGTAAGTTTGTTAAGTAGCAATGCCATAAATTTCCGCTGAATCCGTATTTGCCCGCAAGCTCCAAAAGGCCGTGGAAGCAATCAAAAAACAGCGACCTTAAATCCGTTCTTGAAATATCTTCCTTACGGAAGTTTTCAATGACGTAAATCATGTTCTTTAAAAGTTCGCCGTCTTCAAAATTTCTGTATAAAATAAGTTCTTGATTTCTCATATCATACCCCCTTTTGGTTTGATTTATTTTACCCCTTTTAAAACTTGATAGCAAGTTACGTGATGCTTTATAATGAGGTTGAAAGGGGGCATAAGGAATGTCAAGAACATCAAAAGGTGTAATCGCAATTGCGTCATTTATACTTGTCATTATCCTTGCTGTTTTACTTGCAATATATAACACTCATCATGTTGCAATTCCCGAAGGTACAGTTGGATCGACCGCAGGAAACCTAAATAACTTAGGTCTCTTTTGTGAAAGCGACGGAGTGGTTTATTTTTCAAATTCATATGATGACGGGACTCTTTATTCCATGACTCCCATGCAAACAGACATTAAAAAGCTTTATAACCTGGAAGCTTCTTACATAAATTCTGCGGGAGGTTATGTGTGCTTTCACGGTAAAAGCATAGGCCAGACAAGCGGTCTTGGAAGCGTGGTGACAAAACCGGGGCTTTATATGCTTAAGCCTAAAAGAGCAAAGATTAAGGCTTTAACTTCCGATGCCACACAAAGCTTAATCTTGGTCGGCGATAACATTTTCTATCAGCACTACACTCAAAAGGACGGTCCTTCTTTGGCAAAGGTTTCTTTAAAGAACTATGAAAAAGAAGACGTACTTGATTACTTTATTAACCCCGCCTCCTACTACGGCGGAAAGATTTATTTTAGCGGAAACTACGAAGACCATCATTTATATACTTTTGACGTAAATACTCACGAAGTATCAGACATCTGGAGCGGCGATATCTACAATCCCATTTGCGACGGAGAATACGTTTACTACATGGACGTATTTAACAACTACCGCCTTTGCAGATATCACATTCCAAGCAACACAATCGAAGTAATTACAAACGATAGAATCGATACTTACAACTACTATAACGGAATTATTTACTATCAAAAGAATTCTCAGACGGCGCCTGAGCTTAAAAGAATCAATGCGGACGGCACAAATGAAGAAGTTATTCTGGAAGGAAACTACACTGCAATAAACATTACTTCCACCTACACATACTTTAAGGAGTTTGGAGTTGACCAGATAACCTACTTTACTCCCACTTTCCAGGATGTAAATGTGCAGGAGTTTAGCGAAGCAAGAAGAGCCATTCTGGCAGGAAAGAAAAAATAAAAAAAGAGCACTTCGGTGCTCTTATTTTTTTAGGTTATTTAACATATCTTCCGCTCTAAGCCCTGTAAGAGGATGACGAACATAAGGGTCTACTTCCATTAAAGGCTTAAGCACAAACTCTCTGTTTGCCATATCTATATGGGGAACGGTAAGTCTATCTGTATTTATTACTTCATCATCAAAATAGATAATGTCTAAATCTATTGTTCTTGGGCCCCAATGAATAAGGCGCTCTCTTCCAAGCCTTGCTTCGATTTCATTTAGCTTTTTAAGTAAATCAAAGGGCTCAAGCAAGGTTCTTACTTTCCAAAGTCCGTTTATAAAATCAGGCTGGTCCGTAACTCCGTAAGGCTTTGTGGTAATAAGTGTTGCTTCTTTAAGGATTTCATTTCCTTCAAGCTTACAAAACATTTCTTTTGCCTTAGCGATTGTATCTTTACTCTCTCCAAGGTTTGAGCCAACGGCGATATATGCTGTATGACGGGTTCTTGTGACACTGACGCATACGTTTTCAAAGTCAAAGATAATGGGAGCGTGAGGCTTATAAACCGTCACATCAACGCTTTCTGCCAGCTCATACTTTAATAAAAGAGCATTTGCCACATCTTCTGCCGCAGTCTCTATTAAGTTATATTTGTACTTTGAAAATACTTCACTTACGTATTCGCAGGCTTCGGCATAGTTAATGGTTTTTTCAAGGTTGTCGGTTAAACCGGCGGGAAGAAGGCTTAAATGAAAGGTAATATCAAGAGTAAACTCCTGGCCCTTTTGCTTTTCTTCCTCTAAACAACCATGATATGCGTAAAGCTTTAGACCGATAATGCGAATCTCATCAGTCGATTTCTTCATTCCTAATGGCCTCCATCATGGAAATGACCCTTTTATTTTCTTTAATATCGTGGACTCTTACAAATCTGGCTCCTGCCATAACGGATACGGCGGTGATTGCCAAAGTTCCTTCAAGGCGTTCTTCCTTTGGAAGGTTTAAAGTGTTACCGATAACGGATTTTCTGCTTGCTCCCACCAAAACGGGAAGCTCATATTTATTTAAATTGGCAAGGTCTTTTAACACCCACCTGTTTTCTTCCGTAGTCTTTTGAAAGCCAACGCCGGGATCCAAAATAATCTTGTCTCTTCCGATTCCCGCATCGGCGGCTTTTCTTAAAATGGCTTCGATATCTTTATAGTAGTCTGTCTTAAAGTCTTCGTAGTCATGCTCTTTTCTGTTATGCATAAGACAGCAGGCTACGTTTCCGTCTCTTATTACGTTTGCCATTTCAGGGTCGTAATTAAGTCCCCAGATATCATTGATTAAGTCAGCCCCTGCCTGAATACCTGCTTTAGCGGTTTCAGGATTGTATGTATCAAGAGAAATTGGAATATTAAATTCCGATTTAATTTTCTTGATAACAGGCTCCACACGCTTGATTTCTTCTTCGGTGCTTATTTCTTCATAGCCCGGGCGTGTGGATTCTCCGCCGATATCTATAATGTCGGCGCCCTCCTTAATCATTTCTTCAGCTCTGAAAAGTGCTTTATCTACAGTCGTATAGTTGCCGCCATCATAAAAAGAATCAGGCGTAACATTCAATATCCCCATAATGTAAGTATGGTTTCTAGCCACAAAATCTACTTTCCCAATAACCATCTTTCTACCTCAACATATCAAAAAATCTTCTCTGCAGTGCCTCGTCCTTCTCAAATGCTCCCCTTGTGGCAATTGTTACGGTTTTGCTGCCCGGTTTCTTGATGCCACGCATTGTCATGCAGGTGTGCTCAGCCTCGATTACCACCATGACTCCTCTAGGATTTAAGTTCTTACATAGGGCATCGGCTATTTGCGATGTAAGCTGTTCCTGCATCTGTAAGCGCCTTGCATATACTTCAACGGTTCTTGCAAGCTTAGATAAGCCCACAACTTCTTTGTTCGGAATATATGCTATATGTACCTTTCCAAAGAAAGGTAGCAAGTGATGCTCACAGGTTGAATAAAATGTAATGTCTTTTTCAAGCACCATTTCGCTGTTTTCAACCTTGAAGCGCTTCTTTAAAATTTCATCTATATTCATTTCGGGGCCTGCGTAAATTTCTTCACACATCCTAGCAATTCTATCAGGAGTCTCAATCAGACCTTCTCTGTTTGGATCTTCTCCGATTCCCTCTAAGAAAAGCTTAACGGCCTCTTCTATTTTCTTTTTGTCTATCATACTTTAAGCTCACCCTTTCTTCGGGATTTAAAAAATAAAACCGCTTCTTTTACAGCGCTTAAATGGGACAAAGAACCAAAAGCTAAAATAACCGTGTCTTTATCCGCCATGGAAAGCGCTATTTCCACAGCTTCATCTATACTGTCCATTGCTGTGACCATGGGATTAAAGCCTTTAACAACCTCTGCAAGCTCAAAGGCCGACATTGTTCGATCCTTCTTTGGAGTTGCAACAGTGAATATGCAATCGGCCAAAGGCGCCGTAATTTCGGCAAAAGACTCAACATCCTTATCTTTTAACATTCCCATTATATAGATAATCTTCTTCTTTGTAAAATAGGTTTCTATAGTTTCTTTAAGCTTTTCTGCAGCAGGCGGATTGTGGGCTCCGTCAATGTAAAATAGGGGCTTATCCAAAATCTTATCAAATCGGCCTTCTTCTTTTGCAGATTTAAGTCCTTTTAGGATGTACTTATCGGGAATACCAAGAGCCTTAGCCGCATCGATTGAAAGGCATGCGTTTTGCACCTGGAAGGTTCCCATTAAGGATATTTCTACGTTCTTTAAATCTTTGTAATTAAAGAACGTAACGTCCGATTTATACTTAACTTTTTCTGCCAATAAGTAATCAGACTCGATTAAATTTGCATTTGCTTTTTCTGCACGTTCTATAATCGCTTTATAAGCTTCTTTACTCTGATTTGTGCAAACGCAGATAGAATCAGGTTTAATAACACCTGCTTTTGTATTTGCTATGTCAAATAAAGTGTTTCCCAAGTACTGTTTATGGTCAAAACCGATGGCTGTTATAACCGTCATCTTACTGTTTGGAATTACATTTGTGGCATCAAGCTCTCCGCCCATTCCCGCCTCCAAAATGACGTAATCACAGTTTCTTTCTTTAAAATACATGAGTGCCAAAGCAGTCTCAACTTCGAAAGCTGTGCAGCCCATTGTGTTCTTATTACTTATTATGTCAACCAGTCTCGCATAGTCGTTTTGAGATATGGGCTTTCTGTTTATCCGTATTGTCTCTCTTTCGTTAAAGACTGCCGGGGAAGAAAAGACTCCTACTTTGTATCCTGCGGCAATTAAAATTTCAGACAAAAAAACAGTAGTGGACCCTTTTCCGTTTGTGCCCACTACATGTATGTATTCACTTTTTCCGAATGGATTATCTAAAGCTTTTGTTAAAAGCTTTATGCCTTCCACTCCCGGATGTATGCCTCTTTTATTAAGGCTACTCATATACTCAAGTGATTCTTTATATGTCATCATTTCCTACACTTCTTTTTGCCTATTAAGAAATGCTTCTTTCTCCCTATACATCTTCCTTAACACAATGCTGTAGACTATAAAGAAATAAATTCCCGTTACAAGCCAGGTTGCAGGATCTGCCGCACACACGCCCTCAAAGCTCATACGTGCGGAAGCAACGCTTGCGATGATGGCTCTTGAAATAAGTTCCACCACGCCGCCCATCATGGCTGACATTGAAAAGCCACAGCCCTGCATTGCGTTTCGATAAATGAAGATTGCTCCCAAAGGAATGAAGCACGTTCCGCTGATTATCATATAGATTCTACCATAAGAATAGATTTCTTCAAAGGGAACAGCGAGGGATTTAGTATCTATAAACAGTTTCATTAAAGGTGACAAGGTCCAAAGGGCTACGGCATAAATTGCGATTGAATATACCGCAGACATTATATTAGAAACTCTGACACCTTTCTTTATACGATCGATATCGTTTATTCCGCGGTTCTGCGCCGCATAGGTCGCAATGGTTACGCCAAGTGCGCTGTAAGGAAGTGTGGCAAGGTTACAAGCTTTATTTGCCGCTGTGTAAGAGCCCACAACTACGGAACCAAATTTATTTAAGGCACTCTGTACCATGATGGTACCTACAGCTGTAATTGAAAACTGAAGGGCCATTGGAACACCGATGTTTAACTGGTTTCCGATGCAGTGAGTATCAAGGTGACGGTGTTCTTTCTTAGGAACAAGTATCTCTACTTTCTTTATTGTATAGAAGACACAAAGGATGCCGGATACGCCTTGAGAAACAACAGTTGCAAGTGAGGCACCCATAACGCCCATATTAAATGTGCGGATAAATACAAGGTCCAAAATAATGTTTAAGCCTGCGGAAATAATAAGGAAATAAAGGGGAACCTTTGAATTTCCAACCGCTCTTAACATTGAAGCCATGATGTTATAAAGAATTGTAAACACCATGCCGTAGCAAATGATGATTATATACTGATAAGACATTTCAAAAATGTCTGCGGGGGTATTCATGATAGTAAGAAGCCATCTCATGGAGCCTGCGCTTATAACAGTCATAACGATAGATACGATGGCTGATAAAAATACCGCATTGTAAACGGCCACTTTAACGCCGTCTCTGTCTCCCGCTCCGAAACGCTGGGAAATAAGCACCGTAAAGCCGGTTGTTAAGCCCATGGCAAAACCGAGAATCAAAAAAAGAATGGTGCCTGTAGCTCCGACTGCCGCCAAAGCGTCAAGGCCCACACATCTTCCCACGATGATGGTGTCTACCATGTTATAAAGCTGTTGAAATATATTTCCGAGAAGCACCGGCACAATAAACTTAACTATAAGTTTAAATGGGCTTCCCTTCGTCATATCCAATTCCACGGATACTACCTCCACTTAGCCTGATTACTGAATTCTACTCTTTTTAACATTACTATTCAAGCATATCTTCACCCAATAATATATAAATTAAAATTGCAAAATTATAACTATTTTTAAGTTGAAAGGACGCAATCTCTATGATATCATTTCTTTGAAAACTAAAGGAGGAAAAAGTTATGGAAGCAATTGAATGCATTAAAGGTCGTAGATCTATTCGTGAATTTAAAGCAGATACCGTATCCCCCCAAGTTATTGAAGAAATTGTTGATGTTGCACGTTTCGCTCCCAGTTGGAAGAACACTCAGATTTCAAGATATGTTGCTTTAACAGGTGATGCCAAGAAGAAACTTGCAGACGTTTCATTTGCCGCTTGGCAGGGAAATTCGAATATCGTTAACAATTCACCCGTTACAGTAGTTTTGACATATGTTAAGAATCGTTCAGGTTTTGAACGTGACGGTTCTTTCTCCACTTCCAAAGAAGACAGATGGCAGAATTTCGATTGCGGTATTGCCGCTGAAGCTTTCTGTTTGGCAGCTTATGAAAAGGGACTTGGCACAGTTATTCTCGGAATTTTCGATGAAGCTGAAGTTGCCAAGGCTATTAATCTTCCCGAAGACAGAGGTGTTGCCGCTATTATCGCTTTAGGATATCCCGTTAATCATCCCGATGCTCCAAAGCGTAAGGAAGTATCAGAATTATTAACATTTATGAGTTAATCAGAAGGAAGGCAAAAGCCTTCTTTCTTTTTATATAAGTTAGATTATTTATTAAAATCTTTCCTGAGAGGAAGAAATAAGTAAAGGAGAAAATTTAATGAGACACCTCATGAGTCCTCTGGACTTTACCACAAGCGAACTTGACGCATTATTCGATCTGGCATGCGATATCGAAAAGAACCCTAAAAAATATGCTCATGTTTGCGACGGCAAGAAACTTGCCACCTGCTTCTACGAGCCAAGCACTCGTACAAGACTTAGCTTCGAAGCCGCTATGATGAACTTAGGCGGAAACGTTTTGGGATTTTCCGAAGCTTCTTCAAGCTCAGCCGCTAAGGGCGAAAGCGTATCGGACACCATCCGCGTCATCTCCTGCTATGCAGACATCTGCGCTATGCGCCATCCCAAAGAAGGCGCTCCCATGGTTGCCGCATCAAAGTCAGGCATCCCCGTAATCAACGCAGGCGACGGCGGTCACCAGCACCCCACTCAGACTTTAACAGACCTTCTTACAATAAGAAACTTACACGGTAAGCTTAATAACTTTACAATCGGCCTTTGCGGCGACTTAAAGTTTGGCCGTACCGTGCACTCTTTGATTAGAGCTCTTTTAAGATATGAGGGCATCCACTTCGTGTTCATTTCACCTGATGAACTCAAGATTCCCGATTACATCATCGATGAGTTAAAGGAAAAGAACGCAACCTACGAAGAAGTTATCATGCTTGACGATGTTATCGATAAGCTTGATATCCTCTACATGACAAGAGTTCAGAGAGAACGTTTCTTCAACGAAGAAGACTACGTTCGCTTAAAGAACTTCTACATCTTAACCAAAGAAAAAATGGATAAGGCAAAAGAAACCTGCATCGTGATGCATCCCCTTCCCAGAGTTAACGAAATCTCCGTTGAAGTGGACGATGACCCCAGAGCCTCATACTTTAAGCAGGCTCAGTTCGGAGTATATGTAAGAATGGCACTCATCATGACGCTTTTAGAGTTGGAGGTTAAAGATGCTTAATATAGGACAAATCGAAGAAGGCTTTGTGCTTGATCACATTAAAGCCGGTCAGAGCCTTGATATCTACTATAAATTAGGTCTTGATAAAATAAACAACACCGTTGCTATCATTAAAAATGTTCGAAGCAATAAAATGGGTAAAAAAGACATTCTCAAAGTAGAATGTGACATCGAAATGTTGGACTTGGATGTCCTTGGATTTATAGACCACAACATCACCGTAAACGTGGTTAAGGGTGGCGTTATCGTAGAAAAGAAAGCCCTCTCCCTTCCTAAGGAAATCACAAACATCATTAAGTGTGAAAACCCTCGTTGCATTACTTCAATCGAGCAGGAGCTTCCTCATATCTTCGTGCTTACAGACCCTGAAAACGAAGTATACAGATGTAAGTACTGTGAAGAAAAGGCACACAAGTTTTTGAAGAAATACTAGGCAAAAAAAGACCTCCCGAAAACGGGAGGTTTTTTTAACCAAATAACCAGCTTAGGTATGGAAGTATATTTATTCCGGGGCGATTGCCGCGCATTAAGAAGAAAGCGAAATATCCGGTATAGGCTGTAAAGATAGCCACCATCCAGAATATCTTTTTCTTCTTTGTTCCAAGTTTACATAATATCATAGGTATTAGGAATACTTGACCAACTACCATGTAGTAACAGATTCTTGTAAGTTCAGGAACATAGGAAGCAAAGGTATAAAGCAAAAGTGAGAAGATGTTT
Source organism: Lachnospiraceae bacterium (assembly GCA_016291405.1). Taxonomy (GTDB): domain Bacteria; phylum Bacillota; class Clostridia; order Lachnospirales; family Lachnospiraceae; genus UBA1258. Next base: position 24,085 of record JAEEXG010000013.1, on the reverse strand, counting down.
AGATTAAATAACATCTCTGCTTTCTTGTTTCCTTTAATTCCTTCATCGTAATTAATAAGCGCAAAGATTAAAACTGCCAGGCACTTTGCGATATTTACATACGATACCTCTCCTGAATCAAGCGGATCACCTTCATAGAAGGGGTAAAGCTTAAATACTAAGAATCTGATAATGCTCTTTCCCAAAACAAGCGCTACTGCGGCTGCAGGGATGAGCCAAAGGGTCTTCTTTGACCACTTTAAAAAGTAAGCAATTAGAAATGCGGGAATTACGATTAATGCAGTCTTATGGAACAAAGCCGCGATGCACACGATTGCTACGAACTCAAAGTAGCGTTTTTGAATTAAGGGAAGAAAAGCGCACATAACCAAAGCAAACGCAAAGTAATAACGCACATTACTAAAGCTCATAAAGTAAAAGCCGTTTGCCATGAACAGGAATATGCTGCCCATAAACCAATCGGAAAAATCGTAAAGACCTTTTACAAAGAAAAGCGCGGTTAAAGCTGCAAACAATGCAAAGATTTCTTTATAACAGTCTCTGTAGAAAATCTTTTGCATGAGTAAAACTACAGCTTTAAAGCCAAGCTCATAGGAAACAGGGGTATCTCCCACGTTTATCTGCAAGAAACCTGTTCTGTACACCCAATAGTCGTTTCCTGTTCCCACTCTCAAAGCAGATACCGCAAAGAGAATAAAGAAAATGGCAAACAGAGCAATTCGGTTTACATAACCTTGTCTTGATACAACTGCGGTTTGATTTACCTTGCTCGTACAAATATTAAATTGTCTTCTGTAAGCGGTATTTACAAACCATCCAAGGCCTGTAACCGCAAGGGTCACAAGGATATATAGAATCATTGTCTCTCCGACTGTAAGTTTACATAACTACTAGCACTTATAATACTTCTTTATAAGCATCTCATCTTCATCTGTTAAAACAAAAGCATCTACTTTAATTTCAAGTCTTGAAAGCTCTTCAATTACTCTCTCAATCTGCTTTCCGTTATGATTTCCGGCTTTTACCGCAAGCACTTTTGCTTCATACTCTGAAATCTCTTTTAATCCTTCGGGATTTAAACAAGGATTCTTAAATGCCTTAACTTCTTTTGCAAAGGGAAGTTCTATATCAGTTCCTTCATCCACAAAGATAAGAGCTGTCTTCTTCCCTTCCAAGAAATGGCGAGAGTTTTCTTCATACTCTTCCATTGATTTTGCGCCAAGGGTTGGAATATGGTATCTATACTCTAAGGTTGCGGGAATATAGATTGAAGTATCGTTAATTTCTTTTATAAGCCAGAAAACACAAAGCACCAAAAGTCCGCAAACGGCGCCTACAATCAGCATTTCTACGACTCTTATATTAGAGTTTTCTTTTGCTTCTCCCTTATGTTCGCAGGTGATTTCTTTAAACTCTTTATGGGATTCACAGAATGCAAAAAGTGTCTTTTCATAGGAATCGGCAATTCTTTGAGAAAGCTCCGGACTATTTGTGGTAATTCGCATATAAAGGTATCTTCCGTCCGCTTCTATAGTGCAATCGGAGGCTTTTCTTAAGTCATCCTTTGAAACGCTTCCGCCTAAATCATCGTAGATTCCGTCTATAAACACATTCATGTCCGCAAGCTCAGACCAAGTATACTGGTTCACCCAGTCATACTGCTTTCCGCTTGAATCTTCCGCAAAATTAATGTAATACTTATTTTCAACCAAATAGGTGCGGCCTGTGATCACGGTTTTATAAAAAAAGTAAACACCGAAAACAATCAAAGCGCCCGCAATAATCGAAACCGGCACTCTCCACCATTTCTTTATAAGGCGAAGCCACAAAAGCCTATAATTAATCGGTTCTCTTGAGTAATTACACTCCCACATAAAAGTCTCCTTTATTTAACCTTATATACCAAATACTTTCTGTCCACATCAAACATAAACTCAAGCTTTTCCCCAAGTTCAGGGTGCTTTCCCATGTACTTATAGCTAGAAAGAACAAAGTCTACGCTATCAAGATTTTCAATTTCTTCTCCCTCAATAAATACCTTATATCCAAGCTTACCGGGGATAGATTTTAAAAGTCCTGCGTCGCCCCAGTTTATATCCCATGTGGCGCCAATAGCCTTTCCTTCAATGCTTACGTCCGAAAACTCTTCTTTAAATGCTTCGTAGGTAATCGCTTTTCTCACTATCACCCTGTCCCTTGTTAAGCCATCGTAGAAAGATGTAAAGAAAAGAATGAGCACAAAGAAAACGCCTATATATTTATAAAGTAAATCGCCTTTTCTTTCCGTAAACAAATAAATAAGCGCAAAGAACAACACAATTCCGAAGGTTCTAAAGTCTCTGTAGTCTTTAATATCGTACAAAGAAACCATTATGGCAAAGAGCCCTCCAAGCATCACAAACATTGAAAAAGCCTTGCCTTCAAACTTAAATTCTAACTTTTTATTATTTACTCTGAATAATGACTTTATTAAGAATAATAAAATTGTGAATCCGTATACGTATCTTAAGGCAATCTGGGCGGGTGTTGTTGAAAAGCCAAAGTATCTCTTTAAATTTATAATTATGTTTGAATAAACAACCTTTAGCTTACCTACAATTCCGGGTGCTGCTGAAATTCTATGAGTAACCCAATCGGGATAATCTGCGCAAAAGAGGTTATAAACTTTATAGACAAGTAAGAAAGCTACCACGTATATAATCAGGTTTCTTACTGTTTTCTTATTAAACTTATATCCTGATAAAAGTAAAACAGCAGGAAGCAAAAGCACGATGTATGGCATTCTTAAAAGAGCCACAAAAGCGCCCGTTACTATCATCATTACGCCCCTAAGCTTTGTGGGGTATGAAATGTACCGATACATGCAGCTAAAGTAAATAATCACAAAAGCATAAATGGGCACTTCCATCATGGATGTATAAAGATATAAATAAAGCGGGGAATAAATGTATGCAATGACGCATACAAAGAAAAGTTCTTTGCCTCTTGGCTTATTAATAAGCACAAAAATCGTGTAGGCTAAGCAAAGTAAAAACAGATTACAAATTAAAATCGAATGTTCTGTCCAGGAAAACAGGGAGTATAATCCCCATACTAAAATAGGTGAAAAGCTGTGGGCTCCAAATGGTCCGTATACCGCTTCGTGGCCTGCAAACAAAGAACCGTTAAAAGAAAAGCCGGAAGCTTTAAAAGAAAGAATTTCTCTAAAATAATCTAATTCATCAGACCATGTGGGCACACCAAAAAATAAGTTTTTATTCACCAAAAAGCTTTGTATTCCCAAAACAATAAGCGGAGAAAGTATCAGCGCCGCGTACACTGCGTATATTAACTTTTCCCGCTTAGTCTCGTTACTCATGTGCTATTTTCTCTTTTCGTTTACGTATGATTTAATGGTCTCAATAGTTGATTTAAATTTCTTTGAACTCAAAGTAGGGTTTCCAAGGAAGATTCCGCGTTTGTAAAAATCCTTAAATCCCATAAAACCAAAACCGGTGGCTTTCTTTTCCAAAAACTTTTCTTTCAAATTGCCAAATTCTTCGGAAAAGCTCTCTGAAATCTTTTCGGGAGTTTCTTCCATAGCGGCCTTGATCTTTTTAAATCGTTCTTCAATGGCATCCGCAATATCCTCTGCCTTTTCAAGCTTATCTTCTATAAACTCATCTTTACTAGCATCAACATAGGCAAGTATTACGTCCAAACGCTTTTTCATAATGCGAAGTTCGTCCTTTGCTTCTTCCATCTTGATGATGATATCTCGAAGGTCTAAAGCTGCCTTAAATGAAAGAGTTAAGTCTACAATAAAGTATATTGAAACCGCATAGGTTATAAGCTTAAGTTCTTTAAGGGTTAAGAAATTTGAAAGCTTCTCAACAGGCTTGTGAATCAAATAGTTTTCAGCCAGTGCCAAGAATCCCCAGCAAAGGCTGGTGCCAAGGCAAATGTGACCGTTTATATTAAGTGGATTGTTTGAATAATCCCAGTATCTAACCTTGAAAATTGCTTCCATTGCAGCGCCCGTAAAGTATTCTAAGATACTTGCGGCAATCATTCCCACAAAGAAAACTGCCACAGGCCACTGCTTTAATGGCGTTCCCACAAGCAAAAGCGTCATAGCGCCGCATCCGTAAATCGGAATGAATGGGCCTCGCATAAAGCCTCTGTTTGTAAGCTTATGAGTGTGAAAAGACACCCACGAAGACTCTATTATCCATCCAAAGAAACAATATACAAGAAAAAAGAACACTAATTGAAGTGCCGTATATGGTATATACATTAAAACACCTCCGTAAAGCACACGGTTTAACCTGTGTGTTTACATAAATAGTTTACATAAGTGATATAACATCGTTCTTCGGAGCCTTACAAGGTTCCACAGAAAGGGCTGTAAGCATAGGTCCCTTTCCTTTATATCCTTCAAAGTATTCTTCTGAAATCTTTGCAGAAATCTTTACCCAGGTCTTATCCTTTATTTCCCCATCATACTTACAGGGAAAGCCTAAAAACTGTACATCTTCCGCACAGCAAGTCATTACCGCGCGACCGGGAACAATGAGCTTATTCTTTGAAAACTCACCGGGAACAAGGGCACAAGCCAAAAACTTTACTGTTTTTCCTTCGTAACGGCTTAAGTTATCAAGCATATCAAGATACCAGACGCCGTAAGTTTCATCCGTAAGCTCTATTGTATCCTTAGATACATCATAAGGAAGCTCTTCATCAAGAGTTGCGTTAATTTCACCGTCTTTATCTTCAAATACGATTTCAGCAACCTGATTTAAAGCCTTTATGTTTCTTTTGTAAGTAGCAAGCTTTTCGTTAAGACCGTCGCAACGATTGAAAATAACAAGCTCTGACTTTCTGATCATTTCACCAAGAAGTGATCTCATGTTTGTGTAGTAAAGCTCGAAAGAAGAACCGTCGATTGTGGTAATCTGCTGCTCTAACTTCCAAAGGAAGGGAAGCTTAAAGTTTTTATAGTTCCACATTCCGTTATATTCAATGATGATACGGGAAGGCTTGTACTTTTTATCAAGCTCCATAAGGTTATCGGCACTTACCTCTGATTCATCTTCAGCCACCACCATAACTGTGTTGGTAGCCTTTAAAATACGAGGGTCGTACTCTTCTTCACCTTCTTCACACACGATTAAAAGTGTGGTGCCCTGAGTGCGAAAATAGGGCTGAGCGAGTGTATAGTTTATAAACTGAGTCTTTCCGCTATCCAAAAAGCCGTTAATTACAAATACTGATTTCATTTTGTCACCTGATTACTTAATGATTAAAGCTTTGATTGCATCTTCTTTAAGCTCTGAACCGATAACACAAATCTTACCTGTGTATTCGGGTGAGCCTTCACGTACGTTGATTTCGCCGGGTGTGTAATCAAAGTAAATCCACTTATTTCCTTCTGAAGCAAGCATACCCTTTGCTCTTAATACATAACCGTACTTTGAATCATCTTCCAATGCTTCAAGGAAGGCTTCAACGTCAGCCTTTGTGTACTTAGAAGCTGTTTCCAAACCGATTGAAGTAAATACTTCGTCGGCGTGGTGATGATGATGGTCGTGGTCATGGCATCCGCAAGAGCAGGAATCGCCGTGGTCGTGATGATGGTGTTCATGTTCATGGTCATGATCGTGCTCATGATGGTGATGATGTTCGTGTTCATCGTCATCATCGTCGTCATCATGGTGGTGATGTCCGCAGCAGCATTCGTCATCATCATCGTCATCATGGTGATGGTGGTGGTGATGGTCATGGCAGCATTCATCATCGTCATCGTCGTCATGATGATGATGCTCATGTTCATGCTTAAACTCTTCCAAAAGTTCTTCTTCAAAAGAAGTAACTGCTTCAAATGTTTCAAGAATATAAGAACCTGAAAGCTCGTCCCAAGGAGTGGTAACGATCTTAGCGTCTTTGTTGTGCTCTCTTAAAAGATCAACAACTGTCTTAATCTTTTCTTCTGTCATATTCTGAGTACGGCTTAAAATGATTGTTCCCGCATGCTCAATCTGGTCGATAAAGAATTCACCGAAGTTCTTCATGTAGATCTTACACTTAGAAGCATCTACAACAGCCACAGAAGAACCGGGCTCAACGCCTGCTGCCTCAGCTGCCTTTAATACGGCGCGCTGTACGTCTGAAAGCTTACCTACGCCTGAGGGCTCGATAAGAACTCTTTCGGGAGAGTATTTTTCCAAAACTTCCTGTAAAGAAGTGGTAAAGTCACCAACGAGTGAACAGCAAATGCATCCTGAATTCATTTCTTTGATTTCAATTCCTGAATCCTTTAAAAATCCGCCGTCTACGCCGATTTCACCAAATTCGTTTTCTATTAATACTACCTTTGTGCCGTTTAAGGCCTCGCTTAAAAGTTTCTTTATGAGTGTCGTCTTTCCGGCGCCCAAAAAGCCTGAAATAACATCAATTTTAGTCATTTGATACTGCCTCCATTCTATCTATAAAATCTTTTATAGGAATACACAAAACCTCTCCGGAATCACTTGCCGCGGTCACTAAGCCAAGAAGGTTTCCTTCTGCGTCAAAGCAGCCCGCACCGCTCATGCCGGATAATGCATCGCAATATAAATACAAAAGGTACTGATCGAATTCGGGAACGTAGTAATCCTTAGCCTTAAAGGTTCCTTTAAACACATTCCCCGCAACTGCGGTGGAAGAACCAATAAGTGTCACTTCGTCTCCGTCTTTAAGTGCCTCATATTTATCTAAGTTAATGTTTGCGGCTTGTAATGTTGCCGCAAAGTCATCGGTAAAGTCTTTTTTGTTTATTTCAAGGATTGCAACATCTGAGCTTACATCACAATAAACCACGTTTGCAAATCCCACTTTACCCGATAAAAAAGTGACTATTCCCTGGTCGTAACCGTCCAAAAGATGTGCCACCGAAATAATGGTTATTTTATCATCGGTATTACTAACCACCACGCCCGAGGCGCGCATTTCTCCGACCGTTATCATAACCGTCGGTTCTCTCAAAGTTTCAATTGTCTCGTCTGTGATTCTTTTTTCTTTCTTTTTACATGCGCACAAAGAAACCGCACACAAAAGAATCAGTAAAAAAGAAATAATATATTTAGCAGTTTTCATCTAAATTAAAGTGAGTAAGACGATAAGCCGGGTTATGTCGTTGAGTGATCATCTTTCTAGGACTGCTGTTACCAACAGCCTCAAGCGACCTACCGGAAAACAGATCGGGCAAATCTATGGTTTTCCTGCCAAAATGGCATTCTTGGTCTTGCTTCGGATGGGGTTTACATGGCTACGTGTGTTACCACACGCACGGTAGTCTCTTACACTGCCTTTCCACCCTTACCTGCAAAGCAGGCGGTTTATTTCTGTTGCACTGGCCTGGGAGTCACCTCCACCGGACGTTATCCGGCATCCTGCCCTATGAAGCCCGGACTTTCCTCACCTGTACTTAAATTAAGTACAGCCGCGATCACTTGTCCTACTCACACGTGTTAACATTATAATGGTTTTTAAAAAAAATCAAAGCATCACAGGTCTAAATTAATGAAAAATTTAGACCTGTTTCTTTTTGCTTTATTTATTTTATACGTTAAAATATGATCCGCCGATAAACTCTCTGCATATGGAGTTAATGGGCACAACCTTTGGATCGATGGCTACAAAGTACTCAAGGAATCTTAAGAGTCTCTTTGCTTCGTAGTATTCAGGCGTTCCTTCAGGAATGTCGAAAAGAAGCGGTTCTGCATAAGTTTTAAATGCAGCAAGCTCGTAGATTAAGATTGAGTTAAACATTGCATCCGCATTTTCCTGGAAGGGGAAGATGTTTTCTTCTTCACCGCGACGTACGCTTGGCCACATGGAAATGGTGGTCTGGGCATTGGTGCCACGGGTTCTTGCATCTCTAACCATTCTTCTAAGCAGACGTCCGTCTGTGGTAGGAATGCGGTTGTGTTCATCGATATTAATACTTGTTAAAGCGCTTATATAGATCTTGTACTTACTTTCATCGGGAAGAGAATAAGACATCTTCGGGTTAAGGCCGTGGATACCTTCGATAACAAGTACATCGTCGGGACCTAATTGCTTAAAGTTACCCTTATATTCTCTCTTACCTGCCTTAAAGTTAAAGGTGGGAAGTTCCACTCTTTCGCCTCTAAGCAAAGCGCTCATATCTTTATTAAACTGTTCAACGTCGATTGCTTCCAAGCATTCGAAGTTGTAATCACCATTTTCATCCTTGGGAGTATCTTCTCTGTTTACAAAGTAATCGTCTACTCCGATGGGGTGAGGCTTTAAGCCGTAGGTTCTAAGTTCAACGGAAAGTCTGTGTGAGAATGTGGTCTTTCCTGAAGAAGAAGGACCTGCGATCATAACAAACTTAACGCCGCCTCTGTTTACGATATCCTGAGCGATTTCACCGATTCTTCTTTCCTGTAATGCTTCCTGCACAAGGATAAGGTCGTTGATTTCACATTTACAGATAACATCATTTAAAGCACCTACTGTGCTTACTTCCATCTTTTCATTCCATTCGCTTGAGCTCTTTAAGGCTTTGAAGAGATTGGGTCTGTCTTCAAAAGGTCTTAATGTGGTGGGCTCTTTCTGATAAGGAATTGTAAGCATGAATCCTTCATCGTAAGGGATTAAGTCAAACCACTTAACGTATCCTGTTGAAGGAAGCATGTAGCCGTAATAATAATCATAATAATCATCCAAGTGATATACGTTTACACTTGAACTTCTTCTGTATTTAAGTAAGCTTACTTTATCCTGTAAGTGGTTCTTTGCAAACAAAGCAATTGCATCGTCTTTTGACATGCTTTCTTTCATGTAAGGAATGTTTTCCTTAACAAGCTCCTGCATGCGTGCCTTTACCTTTTCACAAAGTTCTTTTGAAGCCTTAACGCTTCCCTTGCAGGTGATGTAATAGCCGTTACCTACAACGAATTCAACCATTACTCTTTCTTCACCCTTTTTGCCGAGTACATCGTAGTAAGCCTTAACCAAAAGCATGATAGCGGATCTTGCGTAAGTCTTATGTCCGATAGGGTTATTTAAAAGAATAAAGTCTACATTGGCATCTTTTGATACCCTTTTAAATAATTCACGGATTTTTCCGTTTTCTGTAACCAAAGCAATTGTTCCGTCGTATTTGCTCTGGTATTCGTTTGCCACCTGTTCAAAAGTGGTGATTTTCTCTGCGTATTCTTTCTTTACGCCCTCAACGTTTAGTATTGCCAATCTAATAACCTCCTTCGCTATTCCATCATGGAAACAGCTTTTTTCATTAATATAATTTTTCTCTCAAGTTCATCACGTTTTTCCCCTGTGATGCCTGCTAAATACCCACTGTTTTTTTCAATTCCCCACAAAAGGTATTCCTTATACAGATTATCCTTTTTATCTATTAAATTTTTGGAATAAATATCAAAGAATTCTTGAATTTCACTATCAAAAACTTCCGATTTTCCGGGGCGGGCATCCATTATCACGTAATACTTGCCCATATCCTTTAAAAATTCTTCATTTTCAATGTAAAATCCGTTTTCTCTAAGCCACTTTCTCACAAGGAAGATTTCCGACTGAGGCTGAAGTACAAGTTGCTTTGCCGAGGATGCAACTAAACTTCCTTCAGTTAAAATCTTACACATTAATGCGCCGCCCATACCGGCGATTACGATTGAATCAGGCTTATCTTTAAGAGTTACTTGGGATAACCCGTCAGACAATCTTAATTCAATTTGATTCAAAAGGTCTTCTTTACTAACGTTTTCTTTGGCAGTTTCCAAAGGTCCTTTGTTTATGTCGCAGGCTATCACACGTTTGGCCTTCCCTTCTTTTATCAAGGAAATTGACACAAATCCGTGGTCACAGCCTATGTCACAAACAGTTTCGCAATTGATAACAGTGTTCTTAACTTTAGTCAGTCTTTGAGATAAATTCATTAATCCAAATAATCCTTAAGTTTACGTGAACGGCTGGGATGGCGAAGCTTTCTTAATGCCTTTGCTTCGATCTGTCTGATACGTTCACGGGTAACGTTAAATTCCTTACCTACTTCTTCAAGGGTGCGAGCTCTTCCGTCATCAAGACCAAATCTTAATCTTAATACCTTCTGCTCTCTGTCTGTAAGTGTGCCAAGCACTTCCACAAGCTGTTCTTTTAAAAGTGTAAATGCTGCAGCGTCTGCGGGAACGGGCACCTGGTCATCCTGAATAAAGTCGCCAAGATGTGAATCTTCTTCTTCACCGATAGGTGTTTCCAAAGAAACAGGTTCCTGAGAAATCTTTAAAATCTCTCTTACTCTTTCAACGGGCATGTTCATTTCAGCTGCGATTTCTTCGGGAAGGGGCTCACGTCCAAGTTCCTGAAGAAGCTGTCTTGAAACTCTTATTAACTTATTGATGGTTTCAACCATATGTACGGGGATACGAATTGTACGTGCCTGGTCGGCAATGGCTCTTGTGATAGCCTGTCTAATCCACCATGTTGCATATGTTGAAAACTTGTAACCTTTTCTGTAGTCAAACTTTTCAACTGCTTTAATAAGGCCTAAGTTACCTTCCTGAATAAGGTCAAGGAAAAGCATTCCTCTTCCTACATATCTTTTAGCAATTGATACAACCAAACGTAAGTTAGCTTCAGCAAGACGTTTCTTTGCGTCTTCATCGCCTTCTTCCATTCTCTTTGCAAGTTCGATTTCTTCTTCCGCGCTAAGAAGGGGTACCTTACCGATTTCCTTAAGGTACATTCTTACGGGGTCTTCGATGCTGACACCTTCCGGAACTGACAAGTCGATATTTTCAATATCAACTTCTTCCATCATATCGTCTTCGGGAATAAACTCATCGTCGCTTTCTTCTTCTTCGGGAAGCTGCATAATGTCAACTCCTGAAGTTTCAAGCACGTCCATAAGCTTATCGTATTGTTCTTCTTCAAGATTTAAGTCTGCAAAGAAATCTGTGATTTCACGATACTCAATCACATTCTTTTTCTTTTTGCATTTTGTGAGGAACTCTTTGATCCTTTCCTCATATTTAGCCTGCATGTTCTCGTCCATCATTCTCTCCTTTATCAATCATCCAATTTGAATGGTGTTTTTTTAAGTTGTTCCAAAGCCTTCTTGTTTTCAATGTCTTTCATCATGTCTTCCATTGTCTGATTGGGCTTTGCGGCGGCTGTTTCACAGCTGTTTTTCTTTATGTTGAAAACTAAATCATGAAGCGCTTTTTCTCTCTCCGCTTTTTCTGTCACATAGACAAGCTCGGTGTTAAAGATTGCCGCAACTTTTGCGTGTTCTTCATCGTCTTCAAACATATCAACGATTTTGGCGGGATTCATGATTCCCTGCTCTAAATCTTCAAACAGTTTAACTGCCACTTTTTCATAAAGCTCGTCGGTAAAATCCTCGGGGCTTATATACTTTTTAATTATTTTGTAGATGTTTGGCTCATCGGAAAGCCAGGTTAATAGCATTCTTTGAACCTTTTTGGTGTTTTCATCGGGGTCTTTTGAATGGATGCCTGACTTTGGCCTCTCAATTGGCCTAACTTCCATTCCCGCTCCTGTTTTCATGGCGTTTGCCGCCACCAGTTTCTTTAAGCTCTCATATCCGATGTTATATTTATCGCAAACTGCCGCCATATAGTTTTCCCGCTCGATTTCATCGGGAAAATTCATAAGGCGCATACCGATTTCTTTAATAAACTTGGTGCGCTCGTCAGGATCCTTTAAATTAAATCCTTCTTCAAGCTGCCTTATTTCAAAAAAGAAACTGTTTTCCGCATTATCAATTCTTTCCTGGAAGGCTTCTGCTCCAAGGTTTTTAATGAATTCATCGGGGTCCTTGTAAGGCTTTAAGTTTATAACTTTACCTATCATTCCGCAATCTCTTAAAATTCCGATTGCACGAAGGGCCGCTTTAACTCCCGCTCCGTCAGAATCGTAAGCTAGGTAAACACTGTCCGTATATCGTCTTAAAATGTTTGCCTGTCCCGATGTAAAGGCCGTACCCAAAGAAGCCACCGCTTCATTAAAGCCAGCCTGATGCATGGCTATAACGTCCATGTAGCCTTCACACAATATGAAATGATTCTTTCTGGAAGTTCTCGCGAAGTTAAGGCCGTACAAATTACGGCTCTTATCAAAGATCATAGACTCGGGAGAATTAAGATATTTAGGCTTGGCATCTGACATAACACGTCCGCCGAAACCTATTACTCTATGGTTAATATCCTGAATAGGATACATTACCCTGTTCCAGAAAAGATCGCTCATGCCGTACTTTTCATTGAAAGTGGCAAGGGCCGCATCTTTTATTATTTCATCGGAAAAGCCCCTTGATTCAAGGTACTTAACCAAGTCATTACTCGTCATGCACGAAAATCCAAGGCCGAATTTATCGATTGTTTCATCGGTAAGTCCTCTGCCCTTTAGGTATTTCATGCCTTCTTCGCCGGGTTTGTTTCTAAGCTGATAATAAAAATACTTTGCTGCTTCTCTGTTAGCTTCCAAAAGCTTGGCGCGTTTGGCTTCTTTTTCTTTAGCCTCTTTTGAATACTCTATTTCAGGTAACTTAACGCCCGCTCTGTCTGCTAAGTATTTAACAGCTTCCTGGAAAGAAAAATTCTCGTAATTCATGATAAAGGAAATTACGTTTCCGCCCGCACCGCAACCAAAGCAATAATACATTTGCTTACCGGGCGACACGGAGAATGAAGGGGATTTTTCGCTGTGGAATGGGCATAACCCAAAATACGAAGAACCCTTACGCTGTAAATTAACGTAACTTCCGATAACGTCCACTATATCATTTTTAAGCCTGACTTCTTCTATCAGTTCCTCAGGATACCTCATTTACCCTCCAAAAATTTTAGTAATGCCAGGTCTTTGGAATAAAAATCTCCTCATAAACAGATATTGCGTATCTGTCGGTCATGGCTCCCACATAGTCACATACCACTCTCTCCATGGGGTCACCGCTTTCATAAAGCTTTTTATATTCCAAAGGAAGCACGTCGAAGTTTGCCATGTAGTAGTTGTAAAGCGTTTCAATAAGCGCTTCGGCTCTTCCTTCTTCGCTTTTAGCCTTGGGGTTTTTATATACGTTTTCAAACATGAAAGCTCTTATGTCTTTCATAGCCTTTTCAACGGGTTCAGACATCTTAATATCGTCTGAATCAAGGCTTGTCATAACGATGTCATGAATGAAATGATCAAGTCTTTCTCCACAGGTTGAACCGATTACGTCACTGATTTCTTTAGGCACATCGGTTTCTTTTAAAATACCTGCTCTTATGGCATCGTCCATATCATGATGGATGTAGGCAATTTTATCGGAAAATCTTACAACCTTTCCTTCCAAGGTTTCAGGCATTCCTTTTGTCTGGTGATTTAAAATGCCATCTCTTACTTCATAGGTAAGATTAAGTCCCTGTCCGTCTTTTTCAAGAAAGTCAACGGTTCTAACAGACTGTTCCGCATGTTCAAAACCTAAGGGGCAAACCCTGTCTAAAGCTCTCTCACCGGCATGTCCGAAGGGAGTATGTCCAAGATCGTGGCCCAAAGCAATTGCTTCCACCAAGTCTTCATTAAGCCTTAAAGCCTTTGCAATGGTGCGGGAAGTCTGGGATACTTCCAATGTATGGGTAAGTCTTGTTCTGTAATGGTCTCCTTCAGGTGACAAAAAAACCTGAGTCTTATCTTTTAATCGTCTAAAGGATTTACAATGTAAAATTCTGTCCCTGTCTCTTTGAAAGCAAGGTCTTATGTCGCATTCTTCTTCGTATTTTATGCGTCCTTTAGACTCCGAACTCTTTGTGGCATATGGGCTTAAATACTGCTCTTCCCACTTTTCCAAACTTTTTCTTATAAGCATTTTAGTCTCCGTTTTATTCGCAAAACTTCCTAAATAAAAATCCTTACAAAAGTAATATTCTGCATCGGATGGGGGATTCCTTTTTATTTTTTTAAATAATCTGAAAAAATAGAAAAGGGGCGCCCTAAGGCGCCCTCTTGTATGTGAAGTCATTAATGATTTGAAACTTTTTTGATTATTTCGTGACACTTATCCATCTTGTCTTCGATGTCCTTAACAAGTGCAAACTGTGTGCGGCATCTTACAAGGTTGTGGTCATCATACTTTGTGTTAAAGTAAACGTCGCCTTCAAGATAGTCTGTTAAAAATCTCATACCGCATTCAAGGGTCATGAGCTTTGCGCCAACAGGAAGCATCTTAAGCTCGTTGTCTGTAAGCTTTCCGCCGCATCCCTTTAAAAAGCCTTCAGCGTAGCATTCAAAGAGTTCTAGGGATAAAGAAACCTTTGAAACATCGGGTTCATCTTCAACAGCGGTGTTTGCGCCAAATCTGATGGAATCGCCAAAGTCGTTTATTGAAAGGCCGGGCATTACGGTATCAAGGTCGATAACGCAAAGTCCCATTCCTGTTGCATCATCGATAAGAACGTTGTTAAGCTTTGTATCGTTGTGTGTAACTCTTAAAGGAAGCTCTCCGTTTTTAAGCATATCGGTGGCTTCGCTCATAGCCTTAGCACGGGCATTTACAAAATCAATTTCTTTCTGACAGGTCTTGGCTCTTCCCTTAACGTCTTCCTTTACAACCTGCAAAAATCTTTCATATCTCTTTGGAGTGTTGTGGAAGTCCTTAATTACTTCCCCAAGTTTTGAAGCATCGAATGAAGCAAGGTACTTTTGGAATTTACCAAAAGCATAAGCGCTTTCGTAAAAGTCTTTAGGTCTCTTTACTGAGTCATAACCTGTTGCTTTGTCGATAAACTCATACACTCTCCAGTAGTTATCATCAGCATCCTTAAAGAAAGGCTTCTTATCCTTTGTTAAGCGAACGCTCATGGTTTCACGCTTCGGGTCTCCGCCTTCTTTTTCTATTGAAGTCTTTAAAAAGTCCGTTACCAACAGCACATTTTCCATAAGCATTTCAGGATCTTTAAAGACCATTGTGTTCATTCTTTGTAAGATTACTTTATCGCCGCTATTTTCTATAAGTAAGAAAGTGTCATTAATATGGCCGCTTCCGTATCTTTCGCATGATTTAACGTCATCAAAGCCGTATGCCAAAAACGCTTCTTTAAAATTTGCTTCGGTAATAATTTTGTCCATTAATAAGTCCTCATCTATAAGATTGTTACGTAACGTTACGTTGTTTGTTTCGTTGTTACGTTACCACTCTATCACGTTTTACGAAACTATTCCATAAAATCTTTTCACAAGTTTAAACAAATTATTTTGTATGTTTTCACTAATATGTTATGTAAAAAGAAACCGCCTTGGATTTGTTAATTTCTTGACAATCCATCTTAATTCTGTATTTTTTTTAGTACAATTTTAGTTAAATCTATCCCATTTATTGACATTGTTAATAGTTGTTAGTTAAACTGTGTTTTGAGAATAGAATTGAGAGGATATTAAGATGAAATATAGTTTTATCTCCGCCATCGAGAAGGCTGAAGCCGGCGGCATAATTAAGATTCCCTTTAACGTTTGGGAGATATGTAAAAAAGAAGGCGATGTGCCTGTTAAAGTTAAATTACAGGATTCAGTTTTTGTTTGTAACTTAATTCCTGAAGGAAACGGTGTTTATTCAATCCCTGTTTCTTCTGAAACATTAAAATCATTTGAAATCGGCAAGGAATACCCCGTTACTTTCCGTGTTACCAAGTCAAGTGCACAGGAAAGCCCTTATTCAACATCAAACCCTATCAGAAAAATAGATTCAATCGAAGTTATTAAGCAGCCCCATGACGGCCTTTGCGGTCAGTCTTGTGTAGCAATGCTTGCAGGCATTTCACTTGATGAAGCCATCAACACCATGCACTGCGGTGAATGGCAGGCTACAATGGATAAGATCATTAACGCTCTTAACTACTTTGGTATCGACCATTCAGAAGAAATCATCTACACAAACGGAAGAGCCGATGTTACACTTCCCAAGTGCTGCGTGGTTATGGAAAAGATGGGCCGTTACAGCCACTATCTTGTATACTTTAACGGTGTCGGATATGATTCAAACTTAGGTCTCATCGATGACTACGATGTAACAAAAGTTAAGGGATACATGGAAGTTTACGTTTAGATTTAAGCATTAAAAAAGCAGGTGTCAAACACCTGCTTTTATTTTTTATTTAAATCCTTCAACGCCAAGCTTTTCGCCTTCGTTAATAAATACTGTAAAGAAGTACTCATATCCGTCCGTAACACTGGGCGCCACCACAATCAGTTTCTTATTGCTTGGAGCTTCGCCAATGATACCGTAATCTGTTAAGTCTCCTTCAAGGTAAGGCACCACGCCTTCGCTTGCTTCATAAGTTGTGGTAAAGAATGTATCGGGATGCTCGTTTAATGCGGCAAGGATGGTCATTTCTTTATCCTGAAGACCGTTCTTAAACTCTCCGTAAGTTACGATCAAGCACTTTGCCAAAGATGTGTAATCGTATTTATCGCTTTCATACATAACACCAAATCCGTTTGGCGCGTCTTCTTTCCACTCTCCTTCAAAAGCCTTAAAGGATGTGCTTGCGCTTCTTACAAAGGTGATTCCGTATCCGTCTCTTTTTCCGTTTTTAAAGTTACCGTAATAGAAATAATATCCGCAGCGGTTTTCTCCGTTTTCATCGGTATAATTTCCGTAGGTATACATGGCGCATCCAACACCTGTGTAAGCCGGGTCAACGCCGCCTTCCGCATAAAGGTAAGAGCTTTGTGAACCGGAGAAAGCCAAGCTGTCTGCAGCTGCTGAACCATCAAGCTGCATCATTTCGCTCCAGTCATACTGCATAAGTCTTTCTAAAGGACTTGCAATGGCGGAAATGGTTTCTTTTGAAAAACTCTCCGAAAATGAATCGTAAACAGGCTTCATGGTGTCGTTTACGTTCTTTAAAAGCTCGTGCTTTATCTCTGATAATTCTCTTGCAAGATTTATTTTTGAAAGAAGCTCTTCTTCATTAAGTGAAAGGGTTTCTTTGTACTTATTTAAGATGCTCTCGGCTTCATCAAAGTTGTCGGTTGCATTTAAAAAGTCTATGTAAGTAAGCACCACTTCCCTAACCTTAGTAACCTGGGCTTCTGCGTTGTTTGAAAGCTTCAAGGCTTCGTCAAAGTTTTCTAAGGCATGCTTTACATCTTTGTTTTCATTTTCTACGCCGTAATCAAAGTAGGCATCCGACAAAGAAGTGTTAAGCTCTGAAAAGTTTTCAAAAAGCTCAGAACCTGACTTTAGAACATCAAGCCTTTCCTTAGGGCTGTCTGCATATATTTCATTTGAAAGAAGAAAGAACTCTGCATATGAATCTTTTTCATCTTCCTTATGATGCTTAAATAAAAGAACGTTTGAAACGGCGGCTTTATAGCTATCCTTTACGCCTTCGTCTTTAATGGCAAGGGCTGTGTTGATGGTGCCAAGAACGGGATACACCAAGGATTTCTCTGCATTTTCAGCCTTGATGTAATTTGTCATGGCGTCTGCAAATGCGCCCTGATCGTAGAAAGCATCCGCTCTCTTTATTGCTCTTTTATATACATTCGAAGGAAGGAATGTAATCACCAAAACTGCGATTAAAAGGACAAGCACCGCGCAAGCTAAGATGCTTACAAGGCGGTTGTTTTTATCTTTAAGTTTTTCTAAGAGGCCTTTGAAAGGATTTGTTATGTTAACCTTTTCCTTAGGGGCTTCTTCTAAAACAGGAGCTTCTGCTTGAGTTTCTTCAGCCGTTGCAGGTTCTTCTGCCTTAGGAGCCTCTTCCGCTGCAGGTTCTTCAGCCTTGGCTTCTTCTACCTTAACTTCCTCTGCAGGTGCTTCTTCCTTAACCTCTTCTTTATTCTTAGGCTTTCTGCCCCTCTTCTTCTTTTCGGGTGCAGGTTCTGCCACTTCTTTTTCTTCTGTTATTTCTTCAACTGTAAGCTTGTTTTCTTCAGTTGCTTCTGTTTCTTTCTTTCTTCCCATTTTGTCTCCCATAACTAAATGTACGCTGCAACGATCGGCACCACGATTACCGTAAGAACGCCGGTTACAACAATTGCAAGGGACCCCATGGCGCCCTGCACGTCCCCAAGTTCCATGGCTTTGGATGTGCCAACCGCGTGTGATGCGGTGCCAAGTGCCAGGCCCTGGGCAACAGGTTCTTTAATCTTGAATAAATTTAAAACTAAGGGGCCGATAACAGCTCCCGAAATGCCTGCTATTGTTACACAAACAATTGTAACTGATGTGACTCCGCCCACTTTTTCGCTTAAAGCCAAAGCAATGGCCGTGGTGACGCTCTTTGGAAGGGCTGAGCGAAGGAGCACCTCGTCAATATGCACGCTTAAAGCAATCACGCAAAGAATCAATGCGTGAGCGATGCATCCGCAGCTTATTGAAATAATTATTGCCAAAAGGTTTTCTTTTAACTTATTGATTTGTCTGTATAAAGGAATCGCAAGGCTGATTGTGGCAGGTGTGAGCCAGTAGGTTGCCACGCTTGCAGATTTATTATACACCTCAAAGTCGATGTGCGAAACCAAAAGGAAACATATAATCACAGCGGATGATAACAAAAGCGGATTAAACAAGGGATTTTTAATTCTTAATTTTTCTTTGAGCACAAAGAAAAGGAAAAAGGTAACGGCCGACAGGGTGATTCCAAAAAAGGAAGAATCAATTATGAATTCACGCATTTTTCTTTCCTCCTTTTTTCTTTATCCTGATAATAAGCTGTGCCACAAGGCCTGTCACCGCCGTAACTGCGATTGTGGAAACAAAACACATGATGAAAAGCCAAAGGACTTTTCCTTTTATAATGTCAAAGCTTGTCATAAGGGCAACCGTGGGCGCCACGAAGATAAAGGGCATTACTTTAATTAAGAAGTCTGCCACATCTTCCACCGCTTCAAGCTTAATCACCTTTGTGCAAAGAAGGATAAACATAAGGATGAGCCCGTAAACGCTTGCGGGAACGGGTAAGGGAATAAAATAGCCCATGGCCTCCGCAATCAGGCTCACTATCAAAATAATTGTAAGTTGCTTTAGGTATTTCATGGTGCCTCCAAAAAGAAAGACGGCTTTACTAAAAAAGCCGCCCCTTAAACCTGCAGGAAATGGGACTTGAACCCACACGATATTGCTACCACCGGCACCTGAAGCCGGCGCGTCTGCCATTCCGCCATTCCTGCATGCAAGTGTAATTTTACTTGTATATAAAGGCATTGTCAAGGAAAGAATAATGCCGATTTTACGCGTTTTAATAATAAAAATCGGAGCAGCTTTTGGGCCGCTCCGGTTTCTTTATTTTAAATATACTCCCTAAAAATCTTACATAAATCCGTCGTACAGTTTTCCGATGTAATCGGTGTTATTGTAGTCGGCTTTCTTTGTGTAGCTCTTTTCTGTGTTAAGAGCACTGTTTGCTCTGCTTTCTACCGTCGAAGCCTTTGACTCTAAGTTAGATGCAAAGGATGACTGCTTACCGAATAAAGTGTCAACGGATGACTTATTCTCCGTAACCGCCTTTTCAGAAACACTTAACTTTCCTGTCTCATCAAAGCTAAAGCCTGCTTTTGAAAGTGTGTTAAGGTTGCTTCCCATGTAGTCTAAAAGGTTCTGAGCTGCCTTTGTAACCTTTGTGTTGCCGGCTTCATTTACTGCTGTTGCAAGCTTATTGTAGCTATCCGCAAATGCCTTTGCCTTTGAAGCGATTTCTTTATCATCGCCCTTAGCTACAGCTTTTTCAAAGCTTGAAAGGGAAGATTTAAAGTTTTCGGCTGATGTCTTTGCATTAGATAGAGCCGAAGTCTTTTTATCAACTTCCTTTGCCTTCTCGGTCTTTTCTTTATTCTTTGTTGAAGTCTTTGTATTCTTTGCCTTATTGTCAGTCTTTAATGTAGCCTTGGCATCCGAAACATCCGCTTTCTTTTGGTTGTAGTAAGCTTTCATAAGCTTTCCGTAGCTTCCGTTTTTGATGCTAGCGTAGTCTGACAAAAATGCGGTGTTAGAATCTTTAGTGTTAAGCGATGAGAACAACGCCGAATAATCAGTATTAGGATTAATCTTCATAGTGTCACCTCCGTGTACAACGATGAAAGAAACGTTTTCTTCTTCCTATTATACGCTTCTTTCAATAAAATATAAATGCTCAATCCGTGAGCCCACTTATACCTATACTTATATTAAGTATATCGGATTAATAATTTGTTAACTGAATAGATTTTTGTAAAATAATTTTGCCTAAAAAGGCCTATTTTCGGGGCTCAAAAAAAAGTTAAAATTTTTTCTCATTTTTTATTGACACAGGGTGCCCCAAATGATATTATCTTTCTTGCGTGTTGAACAACTAAACAATACAGCGGTTCGCGGAAGTGTCGGAACTGGCAGACGAGCAAGACTAAGGATCTTGTGATTATTGCAATCGTGTGGGTTCAAGTCCCATCTTCCGCACTAAAAAGGGTTAAGCTGAAAGGCTTAGCCCTTTTTCATTTTATGTTTCAATACAACGAATCATTTATATAACAACAATGAATTGATAATTGATTTCTCTACCCATTGCCACTATGCTTTATTTGTAAGCTTACAGAACTAAAACACAAAACAGTTTGCCGGTTGAAAATGATATTGGAGAGTGATGTGGAATGAATATTACAATAGGAGAAAACATTAAGAAATTAAGGACCCAAAAAGGTGTTACGCAGGAAAGACTTGCTGAAAGCATCGGGGTTACTCCGCAGGCTATCAGTCGTTGGGAATCTGAATCAGGATATCCTGCGATAGAGTCTCTGCCTGATATAGCCGGTTTCTTTGGCATAAGTGTGGATGAGTTGCTGGGCGTTAAGCTTTCGGAGCGTGAAACAAGACGTGAAAATATTTATACTGCAATAAATAACATAGAAGATTCTGGGTATAATCGTGCTTCGATAGATTTGTTAAGAGAGGCTCATGTGGAATTTCCAAACGATATGAAGATAAGTCTTTCTTTGGCTAAAGCCTTATGCTCCGAAATATTCGAAGAGAATCCCAACACCGCATTCTTAAGGGAGGCAGAGAAAATGCTTCGAGTTCTCATCAGACAGTCAGATGATTATGATTTCAGGTTTGAATGTATCAAAAATCTGGCAGTTCTTTACAAAGAAGCCTGGAAGGATGAACAGGGCTATGCCGATGTAGTTAAAATGCTCCCGAGCATTTGGTCATGCAGGGAAATGTTTATCACAGATCTCTTTAACGGAGCTAATCAGGAAAAGGATGAAATCAATGATTGCTTAGTTACTCTGTCACGTTGTCTGGTCAATAATCTCCGTGATTATGTGGCATACATTCTACCGAATGAGGAAGATAATTGGGATGCTAAGATTGGGTATTTTGAACGCATAATAGACTTTTGCAAGTTCATATCAGAAATAATGAATGAAGAAAAGTCAGACGATTTTAATGACGGCATTGCAGTACTGTACAGATATATATCAACTTATTATGTGGCTCAAGGGAAAAAAGAAGAAACCTTAACCAGCCTTGAAAATATGCTTGCCCATGTAGAAAAAATCTGTACCGACACATATAAAGAGTTACCTCACAATACAGCATGGTATTTCCTGCGCTATATGGAACATGAAAGATATAATCCGGTATGTAAAGAAAAGAGGTTTGTTGTCATTAAAAATAGCATGGAGAAAATGGCAAAGTAAAAACATTGTTCAACTCCGATCTTCCGTAGGCAATTATAGGAATAATGGACCGCTAACCCCGTCCCTATGGTTCATAATAAGTAAATTTCCTAATGCAATAATCCAAAAAGTATGACAAAATATTTTCGAGCATCAGTTCTGAAGGGTGAACAAGAATAAAAAATAAAGGAAATTATAGTATTATGCTTAAACTAAAAAAAGTAAATGGGGAAAACGTCTGGGATATCTTGAAACTATCCGTTTCGAATTCCCAGCGTGAATATGTTGCAAGCAACGATGTAAGTATCATCGAGGCCTATACCACTATTACAGCAAATGGTTATGCTTTTCCTTTCGGAATATATGATGATGACTTACTTGTAGGCTTCCTAATGGTGGGGTTTGACAAGGATGACCATTGGACAGACGCTCCAAAAATAGCCACAGGCAATTATAATCTGTGGCGGTTGATGATAGATGAAAAATATCAGAATAGAGGCTATGGCAGGCAAGCTGTAGCATTAGCCTTGGATTTTATAAAAACATATCCATGTGGTAAGGCTAAGTACTGCTGGTTATCCTATGAACCTGAGAACACTGTTGCTAAGCGGCTGTATGAATCATTTGGTTTTGCAGAAACCGGGGATATGGACGGGGAAGAAATTATTGCTATTCTGAGACTGCCCTGATTTGATTGCAGGGCTTACTGATGAAAAGGTTTTAAGAAGCATTGGTAAAACAGACTGTGAAGTGATCCAGCTCGATGGAACGCGCAATGTTTCTGAAAATCTGGCGATAATAATGAAAATAGTAATGGAAGAATCTTAGGTAGAGAAATGCATAGAACAGAAAATGTCGAATTGACGGTCCTGTGTCTCATTCAGGATGGCAACAGAATCTTGTTACAAAACCGCGTAAAGAAAGATTGGCAGGGTTACACGCTCCCCGGTGGACATGTGGAACCCGGAGAATCTTTTGTGGATGCAGTCATAAGGGAAATGAAAGAAGAAACCGGTCTGGATATTCTAAAACCACGTCTTGTGGGAATCAAGCAGTTCCCAATTGAGGATGGAAGGTACATCGTTCTTTTGTTCAAAACCGAAAGTTTCAGCGGTCAGGTCGTTTCATCTGATGAGGGCGAAATGGAATGGGTAGAATGCGACAGGCTTTCAGAGATTAATACTGTCGATGACCTGGACGATCTTTTGAAGGTGTTCAACGCCCCGGACCTTAATGAATTTCAGTATTTGGTGGATGGAGATAACTGGACAATATCCATAAAATGAAAATGAAAAATGATTTAATGATAGAAAAAATGTCAGTGCATAATCTATATGCTCTGACAAAGCTATTTGAGTATAACGATGTTGAGCAAATGATATCCGAATGTACGCGTGATATACAAAAAGAGGTAATTGATATTTTTGTTTTGTATTATAAGGAGATTTTAGTAGCTGAGCTTCGTGTAATGTATGAAAGCATAGATGAGAACTTTGCTGTACGAGGCAGACGGGCATATTTGTTTGCATTTAGAGTCTCTGAACCTTTTCAGAATAAAGGGTACGGAACATATCTATTAAAAAATGTTCTGGCCGTACTAAAAGAAGCCGGTTACTCTGAATTTACGGTTGGAGTTGAGGATGATAATTTTAGAG
Source organism: Lachnospiraceae bacterium (assembly GCA_016291405.1). Classification (GTDB taxonomy): domain Bacteria; phylum Bacillota; class Clostridia; order Lachnospirales; family Lachnospiraceae; genus UBA1258. Next base: position 770 of record JAEEXG010000013.1, on the reverse strand, counting down.
CAATTCATATTTATCAAGCCTTGGGATTCAATGAATTTCTGTTAAGAAAGCATGAAGAATATCAAGGCGATGAATATGATTATAATTTATATTTGAAGAGATAACACAATTATGGAGTCAGATGATAATATGGCGGAATGGGTTTCACATTTGATCGTTGCAGACAGAATACTTGAAAAGCTCCCGTGGCTTGCGAGGCATGAATTCTGTGTCGGAAATATTGCTCCCGACTGCAATATTCCCAATGATGACTGGACAGAATTTACTCCTTCCAGGCAAGTAACACATTGGATGAAAGACAAAAGAAAAACCGCGGATGACTGTAAGGTTTTCAGGGACGAATACATTGTAAAGAGACTTGATAAGATCACATCTAAGGAAGAATTATGCTTTTTATACGGTTATTATGCGCACCTGATAACCGATGCGGAGCTGCAAAGAACCATCCGAGATGGGCAAAGAGTTGCTGAAGCCTGGAAACGGGCTAAGGCGATTGATGAACTATACGAAAAATCTGTCGGGATGGAAGAAAACTGGGATAATTTTAAAAAGCTGTTTCCCGACAGAAAAGATCGTATGAAGGATTTCTTTGTGATAGAGCGGGAATACCTTGACGCTCATCCCGATTCGGGTTATTTTACCGAGATTCAGGGATTGGAATTTTTCCCTGACTATATGGACTATCTACCCAAGGGAGCTATACCGGCTAAGATCAAGATGATGTACTATCTTCCGACCCTCGAAGCGGGTAAGTATCCATTTATAGGGTT
>JAEEXG010000058.1 GCA_016291405.1 Lachnospiraceae bacterium | reverse complement strand
GGTCGTAATTAAGCTTGCTTCTCTCAGAATAATCCATCTCATGATGGGCCTTATAGTAGTTATCATGCTTAATAACCGATACATCTTTTCCGAATCTGTCCACAAGCCTGTCCGTAATGGTGGTTTTACCGCTACCGGTACCGCCTGCTATTCCGATTATCAAAATATCTTTAGCCATATGCACCTCTTTTTTCTTATGACATAATATCACATATTAAAGTATGCCATCAACAAATATGACAATATAAAAACAACCTCTCCGAGAAAATCGGAGAGGTTTTGCCAATCATTTGTTTTATCTATGCCGTTCTATGGGCAAACACCTTGATGGATTCGGATATGCTTTGATGTTTAACAGTAGTTGCGTCAAAAGAAAACGTCTTGAATGCAAACTGCATTATGGGACCTTGAAATACAGCACAAAGAATGGTTCCAAGACCAACCGGTCCTCCGAGAAGGTATCCTGTAAGAGTTGCGGTGCTTAAAAGTCCGATAGCCACAACGCCAATAGGAATCTTTCTTATTTTCTTTGATAAGCCCACAAGAAGCGTGTCTCTTGGACCGCATCCCAAGGATGCTCTCATATAAAATAACTGTGTGTATCCCATGACAAAGAGCCCTGCCACCAAAGTTAATATACTTGCAGGTATATTATCTGTACTTGGCACAAAATCAATGTAGTTAAAGAAATCTACCGCTTTACCCACAACTATTGAATCGATTATCATGGCAAGCCCGATTGGTTCTTTTAAAAGAACGTCAATAATAAGAATAATGAATGCCACCGTAATTGAAGCCGTACCGTACAAAATACCGAATGTCTTTGAAATGCCTAAGTTAAAAACATCCCAGGGAGCCGCTCCTATACCGGCCTTCATGGTTAGATATAATCCAAACCCGTTGAAAAACAGAGCCACCGAAGCCATTAGGAAATTGGTTAAAATATCAATCCTTGTTTTGTTTTGTGACAGCTTTTGAAAATTTAAATGTGCCATTTTACTATGCTTGCACCTTGATAAAACCTTAGATGCATTAAATCCTTTATCTTATTATCTTCTTTGCCATTGTATCTTCAATTTCTTCAATGGTTCTTGGAGTCTCGCGGCTTAAATTGATGCAGCCATCCTCTGTAACAAGGCAGTTGTCTTCAAGTCTGAATCCGATTCCCCATTCTTCATGATAAATGCCGATATCAACGCAAAATACCATTCCGGGAGCTATTATTTCGGGAGTCTTTACAACGTCATGAACGTCGTAGCCCACGTGGTGAGCTCCCGCATGCCACATATATGTACCGATGTCTTTAATATCCTTTAAGACTCCGGCTTCTTTTAACTGTTCAGCATTAAACTCTCTGTTTATTCTGTCTACATCAGCCATCTTCATGCCGGGCTTAACCATGTTAAACATATGCTCTGAAGTATTGTAAGCACAGGTATAAAGAAGCTTCTGCCTGTCAGAAAACTTTCCGTTTACGGGGTATCCTCTTGATACATCGCACATTAAGCCATCATACATTGCGCCAACATCATTTAGAATCATTTCTCCGTCTGAAATGAGCCCTTTATAATCGTAGTAATGTATGCAGAAATTGTTTTCTCCGGATGAAATAATTGAAGGGAAAGCAGGTCCTTCGGTTCCAAACTGAGAAAGAGCGTAATCCCACTCAGCTTTTAACTGATACTCAAACATTCCCGGGCGAACAGTCTTCATCATGGCTGTTATTCCGGCCTTAGTGATAACCTGTGCCTTCTTCATAGCCTCAATTTCACAAGGCTGCTTAATGGTGCGAAGCACCTTAATATGCTCGTGAGCATCAAGGCGATTTAAAAATGGATATTTTTCGCCAATTACTTTACTGAAACGATAAGTGATATCATCAGGCTCATCCTCTGTCATCTTATCGTAATCAAGGTAAATGTTTTCATAATTTCCGCTCATAATTAATCTATGAAGATCATTTTCAAAGTTTGAGCGAAATCTTACATCCTCTATACCTGACAAATTTTCAGTTTCTTCAGGATTTATACGCCTTCCTGTCCATCTTTCAGCCATTTTATCAGGCGGAAGAATATATACGGTTTCTTTAAAGCTGCCGTCATCCTTTTGCATTAAAAGAACAAATTCTTTGCTGTCTAAACCTGTTAAATAATGAAAATCCCTGTGGGTAAAGAAAGGATAGTTTTCATCACCGGTTTTTCTTTTTACATCACCTGAAAAAATAACAAGCAATGAATTATCTTTAAGACGCTTAGCAAGAGAAGCTCTGTTTCCTGCATGAAATTCTTTGTTCATTTCTTTATGATCTCCTCTTAACCCAAACTGTCATTTCTCCCTCGCCTCTGTTATTCCAAGCATAGTAGGGGATAAACTTAAGATTGGTTTGTTTATATTCTATTTCCTTGGCAGGTCTGTACAATCTGTCGTCATCTTCTTTAACTTCTCTGTAACCTGATGTTAAAAGAGCATTAATGCCCCCAAGGTCTGTTTCTTTTGAAACCTTGAAATCCGCATCTGCATCCATGCTTAAAAGATAAAGATCTCTTCCGTTGTCAGCTTCTTCAAGACAATAAACCACAGGGCCTCTCATTACAGAAACTTTACCGTGGTCTGCATGAACCCTTGCATCAGCCTCAATAACCTTAGTCTCCATGTCTAATGAAAGTTTAAGCACATCGCCCTTCTTAAACTCTTTCTTTAAGATAAGGTATCCGTCTTTCATCGTTGTCGGAAGTTCTTCACCGTTAAAGCTTGCCTTAAAGTTATCGCACCATGAAGGAATTCTGATTCCATAGGTAAAAGAAACCGGAGTCTCGGGATTAAATGTAACTTCAATGTCACCATCCCAAGGGTAATTACCCTTAACATCAACTGAAACCTTAACACCTAAAATTTCAACTTCGCTTTCAGAACCTATAAGAAGGTGTGTGTAGAAAGAATCCTTGTTGCTTGATGAAACATAGCTTCCAAGATCAGCCATTATACGTGCAATATTTGGAGGACAGCATGCACAGCCAAACCATTTCTGTCTTTCTGTTTTAACATGGCGAAATCTTGCATCCATGTGATTCTTATAAGGAACTACTTCAAGAGGATTTACATAGAAAAATCTGGTACCGTCAAGTGATATTCCGCTTAAAATGCCGTTATATAACACTTTTTCAAGGACATCTCCGTATTCTCTCTTAGGGCTTATGCCAAGCATTCTTTTTGCAAAGAAAGCAAGGCCTATAGCTGCACAGGTTTCACCGTAAACTGCATCATTAGGCAAATCATAATCAAAAGTAAAAGCTTCGCCTAAATGAGAAGAACCAATTGAACCTGTAATATACATCTGGCGCTTTGTTACATCGTTCCAAAGTCTTTCGCAGGCAGCCATAAGTTCTTCATCTTCTGTTAACTTTGCAACATCTGCCATTGCGGTATAAAGATAAACCGCTCTAACAGCGTGTCCGATTGCAACGTCCTGCTCCCTTACCGGCTTATGCGCCTGATGATAAGCAAGGTCTTCATAGGTAGGAATCTTCTCTCCTCTTTCCTTGCATTCTTCTGAAAAGTAATTAGGTTCCTGTCCACGCTCATCTATAAAATACTTTGCAAGATCTAAGTACTTTTTATCTTTTGTAACGTTATAAAGCTTAACCAAAGCAAGCTCAGCTTCTTCGTGGCCGGGATATCCGTGTCTTTTTTCTGCTTCGGGTCCGAATATGCTTCCTATATAGTCGGCATACTTTTTCATTGCATTAAGAAGCTTGTCTTTACCTGTAGCTTCATAGTAAGCTACTGCCGCTTCAAGCATATGTCCAAAGCAATATAATTCATGATTGTTTTTAAGATCCGTCCACTTTTTCTCGATTCCGTTGATTATATAAAAAGTATCAAGGTAACCGTCTTCCTGCTGAGCTGCGCACACAAGGTCAATAACTTCATCCGCTGTTTTTTCTAGCTCTGAATCCTTGTGCCAGGTAAGTGTGTAAGCAATTGCTTCAAGCCACTTTGCTATATCGCTGTCCTGGAACACAAAGCCCTTAAAACCATCATCTCCTGTATCAACCGCTTCAGCACCTACGGTTTTTGTGGTTCCCTTAGTGTTCTTTCCAACAAGCCCCTTCTTTGTAAGCTCGGCTGCAATCTTAAAGTTTTCAACCGCATGGCTTGTGGAAGCCCCTTCTATTCTGTCGTTCAAAGCTTCCCACTCATAGGGCAAAACTTTGGTGCGAACAATCTCCATTCGGTTTTTCCAAAATGAATCGGTAATCTTAACTTTTGAAATATCCGGTTCAGTTGAAAACAATTCTTTGTTTATCATACGAATAACTCTCCTCAAATTTTTTGAAAACTCCGTCGCAGGAAACCTCTATCTTTACATCGCTACAAAACTCTGAAGAAACATTCTCGTCAAAAGGAATGATGATTCTTTCAAAATCTTTGCTTAGTAAAATCGGTTTCTTTTTGTCAAAACGCGCGTTTTCTATTGATAAATGAAATCTACCGGTAGGTAATACTATATGGAAGCGTCTTCCTATGCCGTCTTGCGAAAATATTTCATAGCCGTCTAGAGTTTCTTTAAGCTCGCCTCCGTATGCAATAGGCCCAAATATTGGATCATCTGCAAAAATCGTGCTTGCGCCTCTTAAAGCTCCGCAAAATCCCAAATCAATCTCGCATGAGTAATACCATGCTCCGGATGAATGAGGCTGTTCAAGCCATGTCGTTCCGTAGGGCAAGGGCTCAAATCCGCCAGAAGCCGCTCCGTCACTTTCTTTTCCGGGGAAAAAGAAACCGTAATTACTTTCCTCATTTCCGCTGTTTAAAAGTGCCCATGAACTTAAAATCGAGCCATATCCCAAGCGAAGTAATGAGAAGGGATCATCTGCATAGAAAAGCGCATAATCAAGCAGTGCCCATCCGCCCATTTGAGACATATAGCTAAGAGTATAATGGCAATTATTTCCGCGATAATCAGAGCCATACCAAAAATATGCAGGCTCAAGATAACCTCTGCAAGCTATATTACATCTAATTTGATTTTCAAGAAAGCCTACCGCTTCAGAATAAGTAATCTGTGGATTAAAGCGGTCTTCTCTCTTTTTTAGCTCGGCTTCCTTAAGAGCAGTCTTTGCAAGGGCATGTGTGGATTCAAAGCCTGTAGTATCAAAGGGATACTCAGAGCCAAACAAATCTTTACACTTTAAAACAAAGAACTTAACCTTCCTGTTCCAGTGTCTCTCTAAGCGCCTTGCCTCAGACTCCATGTTTTCTTTTCTTAGAGCATTAATTATTTCAGGAATAACCAATTCATTATATAAGCCTGTTTCATATGCCGACCATTCCTCAAGTTCAAGAGGAAGGGTAAACATTGTAACAGAAGTCTTATAGGCTCTTTTTAAATACTCTTTAGAAGATAGTTTTGTCTTAATATTTTTAAAGTTTGAAGCAATCCTGTACATGTTAAAGTACATGGTCGCTATATGGGGATAGTCGTAAATGCGCCATAGATGCTCTTTACCACTATTCCCCTCATCTTTAGATTGCCTGTTTGTGTTCCAGTCGGGAATCCCATAAATCCCATAGGGATAATTTTCTTCCTCGGTACACTGAAGACCTCCCCAGACAAATCTATCGATATAGCGATCAAGTACATCAACTTCAGCTTGAATCGGGTATTCAGCAAGCTTTCCCGAAAGAAAAGCAGGTTTTGAAAGCCCGGGATCATCACATGTTACCTCATAAATACGCCAGCCTTTTATGGTGTCATAATTGTCAGGGCCAAGATTAACATGTGTCTTATTGTTCCATTCACACAGTAAACCGTCATACCATAAGCTTTCGTCACAAACCGCATGATTAGCGATAAATGAGCCTCGCTTATTAATCATGGTATCGATGTTTTCAGTCACAAAGAACTCTGTTCTTACAAACTTGTCTCCTTCATAGAAAACATCAACGTAGTTTTCACCAAGCTTAGAAAAGGTAATCTCATATACACCGTTTTCTAAGTAATTAATCTTGGTATTCTTGCTAAACTCAGGCTTTAATTCTACCTGCCCGTTATAGCGCACAGCCATCTTTACCTTTGTGTCTAAAGGTACTGTGTATCCCGGAACCGTAATTATATCCGGTATATTGTTTGAAATAAGCCTATCTCTTGCATCCTCATAGTCATCTGCCCACTCAAATGCTAGTCCAATTGCGGTTTCTTCTTTAGGTAAAAGCACTTTCCTGCTTGAAGGAATTCTCTCTTTATAGCCGTGAGCCTTTGCGGCTTTAGCTTCATGATGACTGTATTCATAGACAAACACACGGTTTTTATAGTTTTCTTCTTTGGATAATTCAAGGTCAGCACCCTGATCAAAGAACTCCCACTTGCCTAAGGGAAGGACTAAAAGGTAAGGACCTTTTCCATCACATCGCGTGATTAAAGAATGTGAACCATGTCCACCTATAAAATTGTGTGAAATAACCTTTTCCGCAGCAGATACGCCCCAATCAAAGGAAGAATTTGGCGATAGAGAAAAAGCCGCATCTTCAATAGACACAGGAGTATCTGACGTATTTTTTATGCTATAAACTTGCCTAAGCTTATTATGAATGACTTCTATTTTAGATGTCACGGTGAGTGGGCCATCACTTGCGCTCCACTCATAAACCTGCTTAAGGCCGTCCTTAACCGTCGTTTCGTCTTTGTAAGAGCTAGTACGATTGCATTTCCAAATAACACTATCTGCACCCTCAGTTTTATAAGTAAGTATAAGCTCTCCAAATAAGGTATCAGGAAGCACGAATTCGCTTGATTCTATGGATGAGTTGTTTCTTAAAGAAGAAATTGCTCCGCGACAGACTTCCACATTAAAACTTTCCGAAGAAAGGAAAAAGCGTTCATCCATATTTTATTACCCCTTTACGGCTCCGATAGTGATACCGCCAACAAAATACTTCTGGAAGAAGGGGTATACAAACAGTATAGGTAAAGAAACCACCATGGTGGTTGCCGCTCTTATACTGGTAGTTGTCAAATTTTTCATTGCTTCATACATCTTCTGCTCTGCCTGAAGCTTTGCTGCCTGCTCAGCCTGAAGAAGAATCTTTCTAAGATATACCTGCAATGTATCCCACTTACCGCTTGAGTTATACAAAAGCACATCAAACCATGAATTCCAGTGTCCGACTGCAATCATAACAGCCAACGCCGCAAATACAGGCTTACAAAGGGGGATAATGATTTTAAAGTATATTTTTAATTCCGATGCTCCGTCGATTCTTGCAGATTCTGCCAACGATTCAGGCAATCCCGCAATATAAGAACCAATCAAAAGCATATTGTATGCACCAAAGAGTCCGGGAAGCCAGTAAACGGTAAATGTTTCCATAAGACCAAGTTTTGTATAAAGAAGGTATGTAGGAATCAAACCGCCGCTAAAGTACATGGTGATAATAAAAATTATCCTCATAAACTTTCTTCCCTTAAATGCTTTTATAGTGGTTACATATGCTAAAAGTCCCGTGCAAAAAAGGCTTGAAACTGTTGCAACCACACATCTTAAAACAGAAATCAAAGCGCCCTTTGCAAGATTCTGTCTTTGGAAAACATACTGATAGTTTTCAAAGGTGAACTTTCTGGGCCAGAAATAAAGATTTCCGTACATTGTATCAACGCCTTCGTTAAATGAAACAATCAACTGATTCCAGAAAGGATAGATCATTATGAAAGCAAATAAAAGCATGAATATAAAATTAAGCCAGTCAAACACTTTAGATCCCAGGCTTTTTTTGTAAAATGTTTTAGGTCCGAACATTTATATAATCCTCCTTAAAACAGTTGCATGTCTGTAAATTTCTTTGAAAGCTTATTGGCTATAAGAACAAGCGCAAAGCCGAATGCTGATTTCATAAGTCCAACTGCTGTTGCAAACGAGTAGTTACCCATTTGAACACCGTATCGATAAACGTATGTATCGATAACTTCGTATGTTTCCTGGGTCATGGTGTTACCAAGCAACAACTGCTGTTCAAATCCGGCTGAAAGGATGTTACCTATGCCAAGGATAAAAAGAAGGATAATGGTATTTGCGATACCCGGAAGTGTGATATGCCATGCCTTTCCGAATCTTCCAAGTCCGTCTACGCTTCCTGCGTCATATAATTCACCGTCAACTCCTGCGATGGCTGATATATAGATAATTGCCGACCATCCCATACCTTTCCAGATATTTGCCGAAGTAATCAATCCCCAGAACAGGTTTGGTTTATTTAAGAAAGGAATTGCTTCTTTCGTAAGCCCAAGTTTTAAAAGAATGTCGTTTAATATTCCGTCAGAGCCAAGCAATGTAAACATTAAGCTGGCCACAACTACCCATGATACAAAATGAGGCATATAGGATACTGTCTGAATGAATCTTTTAAAGTATCCGTTTCTTAACTCATTTAAAAGCAGTGAAAAAACAATCGGAACCGCAAAACCAATTGTCAGATTAAGGGTACTGATTGCAAGAGTATTTCTCATAATCTGCTTAACATCGGGAAGGCTAAAGAAACGACTGAAGTACTTAAGCCCTACAAATGTGGAATTTCCAATGTTTTTACCGGGAGTATAAGAGAAAAAAGCGATCCAGTTTCCAAACATGGGAACATAGCAAAATACAATTACCCAAACAAGAGCCACAAGGCAGATAAGCCACAGCTCTTTCTGGATCCAAAAGCTTTTTAAAAGATCTTTAAAGGTATTCTTTTTAGCGTTAATCTTCTGTGTTTGATCCTTTTTCTTGAACATTTTCTCACCTTTTAATAATCCGGAGCAATCAAAGCGCTTATCTTTGAGAGCTCCGGAGATTATTGATATTAATTACTTACTTTATTTACCCTCATATGATTCAAGGTTTGCCTTGTAGCTTTCAGCGTAGTACTTTTCAAGATCAGCAAGTCCTAAAGCATTCATTGCGGATTTAGCGCTTTCAAATGCTGCTACACAAGCTTCTTCTGATTCTGCTGAAATCATCTTTGCCCATTCCTGCCAGATTTTATCTTCGATAGTCTGCTTGGTTATAGTAATCTCATCATCAGGATTGAATGTTGTTGTATAAAGTGTTGTATCAAGGGCCGGTGCAGTGTAATACTGCCAGCAAATGTTAACGCCTTCGTTTGAGAATGCGCCGGTTTCAGGATCTACGGGCCAGTAATCGTAGAAAGAAACACGATCGACTCTGGGGTCGATGTGTGAGAAATCACTGCGTCCGTCATTCTTAAGCCAGTTAAGGTTAGTAGCTATGGCATAAAGTTCACCGCCGTTAGCTTCCTTGATTGCATGATAAGTGGTTTCTTTGATATCAACGTCAAGGATTTCATCGTTTACTACCCATGTTCCGTCATCAGCAATGTGCCATACATTGTTTTCTGAGGGAGCGCCCCAACCTACGATATAGTTACCAAGTTCGCTGTTTTCCCAGTTGATGTAGCGAATAACAGCTTCGGGATCTTTACACTTATCTGTAATGATACATCTTGTTGTTCCGATATAATTTGAAGTAAGGAGTGATGTTTCATCCATCTTCACGCCGTCACCATGAACAGATACGTTCATGAAACGCTCTTTAACATCATAATCATCGCCTTCGCTTACAGCCCATGCCTGATGTCCGCCTGTCCATGCATACCACCAGGTTCCCATGTTACCAAGGAGCTGTCCGTTGGTCATCATTGTGGTGTATTCTTCATAACCGTTTGAAAGGAAGTCAGGATCGATAAGACCTTCCCTCCAACACTTGTTTATGAACTTAGCCACTTTTAAACCTTCTTCGGTGTTAAGCCAATGTGTCATGGTTCCGTCTGCGTTTTTCTTGTAGCCGTTAACAAATCCGTATGCTCCAAGAGGTGCATTCAATAAGTTCTTGCCTGCTTTGTCGGCACTTGAGAAAGCATATGTCTTCTGTCCGGCATCATTGGTAGGATGGTTTGCAAGAATTCTTGACATTGCATCATAATACTCATCAAGAGTTTCGTAGATTTTGGAATCTCCGAGCTCAAGCCAGTAGTCGTAACGAGCGCCAAAATCAAGTCCGGCAACGTTAGGGTTTTCGCCCCAATACTGAGCAAGCTTATAAACTCTTCCGTCATCACTTCTTAACATATTGTAGTAATTGCCCATACGTCTTGTGATGTTGCCGCCGAATTTTTCAACATAGTCTGTAATATCCAAAGCCTTACCCTGTGCAATGAACTTGTTAGCCATATCATCAGACATCCATGTAATAACTTCGGGATAATCTCCGCTTGCAAGCATAAGGTTTAGCTTTTCATCCATATCAACCGAATAATACTGCCAGTTGATCTTTACATTCATATTGTCAAGGAGCCATTTGTCGAAGGTTGCCTTGCCACCTTTTTCATCTTTTAAAAGTTCATCCATGTCACCGTATCCGGCATACACGTTGATTTCGAGTGTTTCTTTGGGCTTAACCCAACCAAACTCGTTTTCTTCCCCTTCGAATCCAAGCTTAGATTCGATAAGCGCTGAGCCGCCTTCACTGCCGGCTGCACTGCCACTTCCGCTTCCTTTCTTCTCGCCACAGCCCGTGAGACACGAAACTGCCATGATTGTTGCAAGTGCCAGCGCTATAAGTTTTGACATTGGCTTTTTCATGTTTGTAACCCTCCTATTTTATAAACCTTTGTTCTTTGTAACTGAATCCCTGAGCACCATCTCACAGGGAAGTATTACCTTTTTGTCCGAAATTTCTTCGGGGCAGGTGCAGATTTTGTGAAGCATTGTGGCTGAAAGATACCCCATATCCTCAACCGGTACCGTTACGGACGATAGCTTGGGCTTAGAAAATCCGCATATCTCTATATCATCAAAACCAACTATGGAAAGCTCTTCCGGAACCTTGATAGACAACTTAGTTGCCGCTTCCATAACTCCCATAGCCATATAATCGTTAAGCGCAAACACCGCTGTGGGGCGCTCTTTTAAAGAAAGAAGCTTCATAGCTTCTTCATATCCTGTTTTATAGCTCCAATCACCCGTCATTACATAGGTAAGATCTAAGGGAATTCTGTTTTCCATAAGAGCCATCTGATATCCAAGGAATCGTTCATTGGATGGGTTGGACATTTCAGGTCCTCTTATAAGACCGATTCTTTTATGTCCGTTTTCTATTAAGTATTGAGTTACGTTATATGCACTCTTTACATTATCGTAAAGAACCATGTAATCATCCTTAGAATCCGTAAAGCAATATGTGTACACTATTGGCTTATTGGTTTTAACTATCCCCGATATATCACGGTCATGACAGCCTATATAAATAATTCCATCAACGTGATAACCTTCAAGGAAATCAATCTGTTTATTGATATCATCCTTATAAACCTTCGTGTTTTCGTAGTGACTTCCAATTCTTTGCTTAAGTCTTGTGTCACTTAAAACTACGTGATAGTTATTTTCTTCGGCAAACTTATATACTCCCTGAATTATGCTTGAAGTAAAGACAAAAGAAATGTCTTCGGTAAGGATACCTATAAGTTTGGTGCGGCCTGTTCTTAAGGACTGAGCTCTTTTATCGGGCTGATAGTTTCCCTCTTCCGCTATTTTAAGTATTTTCTTTTTAACAGAATCGCTAACCTTGTCTGAATCATTCAAAGCATATGATACTGTCGCGATTGAAACCCCTGCAATTTTTGCTATCTCTTTTAATGTCATATGTTAGTTAAACCTTTCACTAAAAGGGTAAAAAAATTTTGTATAGTTTTTTGTGCGTTTTCTACGCTTCTTTGTTTACATTTACTAATTATAAAGAGGCTATTTTAATCTGTCAATCAATTTTTAAGGTCCAAAAAGAAAATATTATGATTGATTTTTAAGAAAATTCCCATTAGAATGTGCAGTATAAGCTAAAATTAATTTAAACCTTTAACTAGATATATAGGAGGCTTATATGTCTTTCAGAGAACAATTGCTTAAATACGATTTTAAACAGGTAAACAGTACCATCGTTGCCGATGTGTCGGGAAGCGGCCAGGCCGGCGTAATCAGAAACTTTGACAAAGGCGGTGCTACTCTTTCACCTGAGCATGTATTTGGTATAGAATCTCCTGTCCTTCATCTTCCGGGCGGCACTGAAGGCGGATACCTTCAATTTCCTAACGGAATTCTTAAAGGCTCCGATTCCTGTACATTATCCCTATATTTTAAGTGTAAATCATGTAACGATAGATGTACTCTCTTTTCCCTTGGAAACGATAACTTGTTTTCGGTTTATTTTGCTCCCGTAAGTGAAAAAACATTTAACTGCTTTGTTATTGCAACAGCCGGCGGTTTAAGCCAGGCTGCAATGTCAGAGCCTGTTCTTTTAAACATAGATGAGTTTTATTGTCTTACGGTTTCTTTTAACAATGAAAAGAATGAAAACCGTATAAGCGTGTACATAAACGGTAAGATTCGCTCCTCTTTTACCCATAAAAAAGTTACTTGCCTCTCAATAGGGGCATCGGGCGAAGGCTTTATAGGATATGGTCCCCTTTCAAATATATATCTTAATGCTGACATAACTTTAATAACGCTATTTTCAGGCGTTCTCTCAGAATCTGAAGTTTCATCACTTTTTAGCGTGTCAGATGATGACAGGATTGAAACCGATGTAAAAGAATTAAGCTACTTGGAAAACTTAGAAACAAGAAGCGATATTGCACTTCCCGAAACCGGAGCATACAAAACTTCTTTTTCATGGTCATCATCCGATGCTTCCCTTTTAACAGGTGAAGGAGTTGTTACTCCATTAGAGCCCGGAAAGAAACCTGTAAATGTCACCCTTACTTTAACCGCATCATACGGTAACATTGAAAAAAAATATGACTATATTATTAAAATAATGCCTCTTCCCACCGTGGAAGAGCAGCTTGAAGCAGGTTTAAACAGCATCACATTCCCTGCGAAAAGTCCTATAGTAACAGATATATCACTTCCGACCGAGCTTTCCTTAGGTGCTAAAATCACTTGGGAATCATCAAATCCCGATATAATCGATGCCAAAGGAAAAGTTAAAAGACCTACAGCAAATGACGGGCAAAAAGATGTAACCGTTACTCTCACTGCCACTTCTGAATATAAAGGGGTAAGTAAAAGTAAGAGCTTTGATTTCTTGGTTCCAAGCTTAAGGCCTACGGTTAACAAAGAAACACATCCTAATACCGAAGAATACTCTTACACTCCAAAAATAAAGCGCCCTGCAAGACACGCGGCCCTAAATAAGGTTTCCCTTTTAAATGCAGGAATTTATACACAGAACAAAGATCGTTGCTTAAATTACCTTAAGCTTCTTGATGCTGACAGAATGCTTTATAACTTTAGAAAGACATACGGCCTTGATACTTTAGGTGCTAAGCCTTTAGGCGGATGGGATGAGCCTACAGGGCTTCTTCGCGGGCATTCTACAGGGCATTTTCTTTCTGCTTTGGCTTTATCCTACGCATCAACAAAGGATGAAGAAATAAAAAAGAAACTAGACTACATTGTTAATGAGCTTCATAAACTTCAATCACTTTCAGGTGGAAATGCCAAGGATTTTAAGACAGTGTGTACTCCTGATAATGCGGCTCAGAGCCTTTGGAGTAAGGATCCTTCTTGTTGGGGCAAAGGATACCTTGGAGCTTATCCTCCGGACCAGTTTGCTTTGCTTGAGCAATATACGCCTTATGCAACAATCTGGGCTCCATATTACACCCTTCATAAGATTCTTGCAGGCCTTATAGACTGTTATACCTATGCTGATAATAAAACAGCCCTAGATACAGCCATTCTTTTGGGAAATTGGGTTAATGACAGGCTTAACGCCACCACTAAAGAACAGCGCGCAAAAATGTGGAGCATGTATATAGCAGGTGAATACGGCGGAATGAATGAAAGTCTCGCTACTCTATCGCTCCTATCACACAATGAGTCCTTTTTAGAAACCGCCAAGATGTTTGATAATCCTAAAGTCTTTGACGGCCTGGCGCTTAACTTAGACACCATTAGCGGAATACACGCAAACCAGCATATTCCGCAGATTATCGGTGCGCTTAAAGAATATGAAGCTAGCGGTGATGAAAAATACTTTAAGATTGCCGCATCGTTTTGGAAAATAGTTACAGACCACTACACCTATTCAATAGGCGGTGTGGGAAGAGGCGAAAACTTTAAAGAGCCTGATATTTTAGCAGGAAATATAGACACAAACAGAAACTGTGAAACCTGTGCATGCTACAACATGCTTAAGTTAACAAGGATGCTTTATACCTATGATCCAAAGAATTCTTCCTTTATGGATTACTATGAAAGAGGCCTTTTAAATCAAATTGCAGCCTCTCAGAACCCTGTTGTTACCGATTACATGCATCATGGTGTCACTTACATGCTTCCCATAGGCCCCGGCGCCACAAGGGAATACAGCAATGATTATGACGATTTTACCTGCTGTCACGGAACCGGAATGGAAAACCATGTAAAATACCAGGATTCAGTTTATTGCTTACTTGAGGAAGAAAAGGCACTCTACATTAACCTTTATATCGGTTCAAAAATCACAGATTCGGTTAACCTTTCGATGGAAGTTAACCATGAAAAGCAACAGGCTGTCATCACCATTAATGAAGACTGTGACTACAAGCTTTTCTTTAGAGTCCCCTACTGGGCTGATGGTGGAATGGAAATAAAGCAAAACGGTTTGGTGGTTTCAAAAGCTGACAGGCCCGGAGGCTATATCACTTCTCAATATAGTTTAAAGAAAGGAGATGAACTTATCCTTTCTTTCCCTTACAGTGTAAGGCTTGAAGTTACGCCGGATCTTCTTGATTCATCGGAGATTGCAAGCGTATGTTACGGACCTTTTGTAATGACCACTCTTTCAGATAGCGAAGACTGGATTGATATCTACTCTCTTCCCAATCCTTCGGAAAGCTTTGTGGCAGGTTGGGACAAAGAAAACGATATGCCTACATTATCAAGCTACGGCAGGAAGTTCATTCCCATGTATGCAGCACATAATGTAAAGTATCATACATACTTTAAACTACATCGAATTTAGTCTTTAAATCAAAAACCCCTCCGAAAAATCGGAGGGGTTTATAATTTGTCGAACGTTTATACAATTCCCTGAGCTGTCATAGCATCTGCAACCTTTAAGAAACCTGCAATGTTTGCACCTGCAACATAGTTTCCT
>JAEEXG010000012.1 GCA_016291405.1 Lachnospiraceae bacterium | reverse complement strand
TATGCCCCGTAATCTCAAGTTTTTATTGGCATTTTAATCCCATTGTGCTACTATTTAGCGGTGATATTTAAATATATGTATTGGAGTTAGATTAATGACCAAAGAAAGATTTTTACACCTGGCAAAAGAATGGGCATTACTTACACTGGCAACGGTAGTGCTTGATATAGGTGTATATGTATTTAAATTCCCCAATAATTTCTCTTTCGGAGGAGTTACGGGTGTGGCTATTTTGCTGGGTAAGCTTTTTTCTTTAACCCCCGCAACATACAACTTTATAATCAATATGGCACTTCTGGTTTTGGGATTTATTTTCCTTGGCGGAAAGTTCGGATTAAAGACAGTATATGTAAGCACTCTGTCTTCTCTCTTACTAAGCTTAGCTGAAAAGCTTTTCCCTATGGACGGCCCCCTTACAAATCAGCCGGTGCTTGAACTTTTCTTTGCAATCGTGCTTCCTTCGGTTGCCGCTGCCATCCTATTCGATATGGGCGCAAGCGGTGGCGGAACAGATATCGTGGCAATGATAGTTAAAAAGTACACGCACTTTAACATTGGTACCGCTCTTTTCATCGTAGACTTAACAATCACCATTTGTGCTTGCTTTGTATTTGATATTACAACCGGTCTTTTCTCATTCACAGGCCTTATGGCAAAGTCACTTGTAATCGACGGTGTAATCGAAAACATCAACCTTTGCAAATACTTTACAATTATCTGCGATGACCCGAAGCCCATATGTGACTTTATTATAAACACCCTTCATAAAAGCGCCACAGTCTATAAGGCAGAAGGCGCCTACGAGCACCACGAAAAATCAATCGTCTTATCCGTTATGAAAAGAAGCCACGCAGTTCAGCTTCGAAACTTCATCCGAAGAACCGAGCCTCACGCCTTCATTATGATAACAAACTCATCCGAGATCATCGGTAAAGGATTTAGAGGATTTAACTAGACAAAATAAAAAACACCCATCTGCAAAGATGGGTGTTTTCCTTTTTATTCGTACCTGAGAGCTTCGATGGGGTCCATCTTGGCTGCTTTGTTGGCGGGGTAATATCCGAAGAATACACCGATTGCCATTGATACTGAAATACTTAATATGATACTTGAAACTGATGGCGATGCAGGAGTTCCAAGGGCGGCCGCAAGACCTGTACCTGCCAGAACGCCTAAGATGATACCAATGATACCACCTATGATACATATAACCACCGCTTCCACCACAAACTGAAGTCTGATGGAAGAATTGGGGGCGCCAAGGGCTTTTCTTGTACCGATTTCACGGGTTCTTTCTGTGATGGATACAAGCATGATGTTCATAACGCCGATACCGCCTACCAAAAGGGCAATGCCCGCTACTATTGCAATGGCGGTTGTGATGGATCCAAGCATGGTGTTAAAGGATTCAACCATGGTCTTTAAGCTCAATGCATCAACCATCAACGCTCTGCTGTTTCTGTAAGCTGTGGTGTTGTAGAAGCTCTTTATTTTACCTGCAAGTTTGTCGGCATCAGCTCCGGGCTGACCTATTACATCAAAGGAATAATAGTAATCCTTATGCGAAAGTTCTTCTGCAGCTCTTAAGGGGATGTAAAGGTCTGTAACCTTATCTGAGCTTCCCATAAGGGCCGAAGTCATGGCGGTTTGCTCTACCTTGTAAATACCGATTATAGTAACGGGATAAAACTTATCGCCGATATATACGTTTACGGTTTTTCCAAGGGCTTCCGCATTTACACCCTTATAAAGCTTTTCCACAAACTTTTCGGAAGCAATGGCAAGCATTCTTGCATCCTTCATTTCTGCTTCGCTAAAGAATCTTCCGTCTACCATTTCAATGTTTGCGGAAATAAATTTTCCTACGCTTGCACCAAGTAAGTTAACGTATGCAACCTGAGAGCCTTCTTTTACTTCTCCCTGGCCTACGCCCTGGGTCAAAGAAACCGCATAGATTTCATCGGGAAATGCTTCACATAATTCTTCAATCATTTCCTTTGAAAACAAATCGGATTCATTAAGTGCGACCTTTGTGGGGTCATCTGCCTTAAATACATATCCTTCTTCTGTCACTTCGTCTTTAGTATCTTTGTAGTTTAAGTATACCTGTACGTTGTTTGCGCCAAGGGATGACATGGAATCGTTTACCTGTGCGGTAAGTGAATTACCTACTGTCATAATGGCTATAACCGAAGAAATACCGATTATGATACCAAGCATTGTAAGGAGGGCACGCATCTTGTTTGCAAGCAAACTTGAGAATGCAAGTCTTACGTTTTCAAAGAATAACATTATGCACCCACCTCCTTCTTTTCTTCATTTGCTTCCATAGAAGGAGCTTTGTTGGTGCCTTTTCTTTCTCCTATAATCATGCCGTCTTTAATAGTTATTATTCTTTCGCACTCTTCCGCAAGTTCCGGTGAGTGAGTGATTAAAACTACTGTTTTTCCCTGCTCTTTATGAAGCTTATGGAAGATGTCCATAACCAGACGTCCTGTCTGAGAGTCAAGAGCACCTGTAGGTTCGTCGGCTAAGATTATTGCAGGATCGTTTGCCATGGCTCTTGCTATAGCCACACGTTGCTTTTGACCACCTGAAAGTTCTTCGGGAAGATGCTTCCTTCTTTCTTCCATTCCCACAAGTTCCAAAAGCTCTTTTGCTCTCTCGCTTCGCTCTTTTGCGCCAAGGCCTGCATAAAGCATTGGCATTTCCACATTCTTTTGAGCGTTTGTCTTTGCTATTAAGTTGTAGGTCTGAAATACAAATCCTACTTTTGAATTTCTGATTTTAGATAACTGGGCATCTTTTGCCTCAGTTACATTTACACCGTCAAGTAAGTATTCTCCTTCGGTAGGGCGGTCCAAAGAACCTATAATATTCATGAGGGTTGACTTACCCGAGCCCGAAGCTCCGACGATTGCCACAAATTCCCCTTCATAAACCTTAAGGTCCACGCCTTTAAGGGCTGCAAACTCGTTTGGAGTACCGATAAAGAACTTCTTGACGATTCCTTTCATGTCAATAATTGTCTTTGCCATATTACTCCTTACATTCCGCTTGTGGCGCCTTCATTCATGTAAACACTAAAGTCAAATACGTCAGCGATATCTCTTGTGATTTTAACTTCATCGCCTTCTTTTAAGTTGCCGCCTGTGATTACAACGTAATATTCACTCTCTAAGCCTGTTGTAACGATTTCTTTGTGAGTAGCTGTAATCATACCGGTCTTTTCATCTTTTGCATCGATGATTTCAACGTATTTATCACCGGTTTCTTCATCTGTCATAACCGCATCATAAGGAACCGTAAGTGAACCGGCTGCTTCGTCTAAGATGATTGAAAGCTTAGCAGTCATATCAAGTTTTAACATATCGTTCTTTGTAAGAATGCTGATCTTTGTGGTGTAGGTAACGGCTGATGTACCGTCTGTTGAAACCTTCATAGGTGTGGCTCTCGGAGCAATTGACTTAACAACGCCTTCAAGCTCTTCATCGCCTGTACCGTTTGTCTTAATGACAACCTTCTGACCAACCTTTATCTTTCCGATATCGAATTCATCGATTTCGGTGCTGATTTCATATGCATTGATATCTTCCACTCTTACAGCGGGAGTACCTGTATATATTGCACCCTTTTCCACAGCAACATCCGTAACCACTCCGTCAAAAGGAGCCACGATGCTGCAAGAATCTATCTGATCTTCAAAAGTTGAAATCTGTCTTTCAACACTCTTTGTGCTTCCCGAAGCCTGAATCTGTGCACTGCTTAAAGATTCTCTTGAAGCTTGGATACTTGAATCTGTGCTTCTTTGAGTATCTACCTGATTCTGCTTTAAGGTTTCGATTGTTTTTTCAAGTGAAGTAATATTGGCTTTCTCACTTTCATAATTCGAAAGCCACTTTGAAACATTTGCTCTTTCAACTTCAACCGCTGCATTTAAGGTTGCAACGTTCTTTTTAGCCTGATCCACATCGTTTCCCGAAACGGAAGAAAGGGCTCCGAGTGCATTTACTGCAGCGTTATAATTGTTTTCAGCGGTTTCAAGCTTTTTCTTGGCATCTTCATACATATCGTCATACCAGCCCTTGACGTTCTTTGCTTCGTCAAGTTTCTTCTGGGCATCTTCAATATCTTTAACGATTCTTTCTGCGGAAATTGCCTGATTTGTAACTGCTTCGTTGTAAGCTCTCTGAGCACTTCCAACACTTAAATTGTTTGCTTTTTTTGTGTTTGAAAGATTGGTCTGCGCATCGGCAAGGTCTTCTTCTAAGTTTTCTGAGTCAAGCTTTACAAGCAAATCCCCTGCCTTTACTTCATCGCCAACCTGCACGTAAACTTCGCTTACCTTTACACCAGTAACAATGGATGAAAGGTCTTTAGAATCAACGCTTACCACTTTACCTGTTGTGGATACTACGTTTGCTACGTCTCTCTTTTCTGCAACAGCGGTTTCGCTTGTCATTGCCGCAAGCTGCTCCATTGCCTTGTTTCCGATTGACCTAAGCCAAAAGAAACCGGCTATCAAAAGGGCAGCGATAACACCGAAAATAATGAGACCTTTTTTGTGTTTCTTAAAAAATTTCATTTCTATCTCTCCCATATAGTGTTTTTTTGTTCAATTAAGAAAATAATTGCTTTTTTTATTTAACGCAATAGCTTAATACAATTGTTTATATTTTTAATTTTCTTTTTATAAATGCCACGGATTAAACACCCGTGGCACTTATCGCTATTCAAGATTTAATTTCTTTGTAAGGAAAAATCTTGCTACAAAATACTCAAATGCCATCATGATAGTGCCCACGATGAGTCCGCCTGTTGAAAGGCGGGTGAAAAGCTGTGCAAATGCTACATCATTATATGCAAAGGAATCCACATTTATGGTTCCAAGTGTTGCAAGCAAGGTAATCTGTCCAAAGAAACCTTCAATAGCCTGCAAAACAAGGTATGCAAGGAATGCTCCAAGTATTTTCTTCTTTCCGAGAAGCTGTCCGGAAAGAATACAAAATGCAACCACAAACTGTGTGGAAAAGAGTGAAAATACTCCATTTATAACCAGTGTTGCGATTATTTTTCCTCCGGGAGTAACCTTACATATTTCTTTCCAAATCTCGTATAACCCTTTGAATGCATCATTAAATTCAGGATTAAAAGCTCCAAGTATCAGTAGGGATAAAACTGACACCAAAACGGCCGACAACATCAAAACCGCTCCGCTTAAAATCTTGCTTACAAGGTATTCATCTGCCGATGCGGGAAGTGACATGTAAAAATATCCCTGATCCCCAAGGGTTGATTTATAAAAATATATAATGTAAGCAATATAAGCTCCTATTGAGATTGCCACCACCGAAACCACAAACAAAACTATTGATAAGCCGTTCATTACATTGGTAAAAATGTTCTCGCCCACATTATTTCTTAATAAAATGTTGATTCTTAAGAAAATGGCTGAAACAAGGCTAAGTATAAAAGCCGGAAAAATATATCTTGAAAGAGCTTTTACATCATATTTAATCAATTTGCCTAACATGCGAACACCTCCCTAAACAAAGCATCCACAGACATTTTCTTTTCTTCTCTTATTTCATCGACGGTAGTGTTTAAAATAACCTGTCCCTTCTTTAAGAACAAAACTCTGTCGATTACACCTTCGATATCTCTTATAAGGTGTGTTGAAATGATAACGGTGGAATCTTCACAATAGTTTTGAAGAATAGTTCTTAAAATGTAATCTCTTGCTGCAGGGTCAACGCCTCCGATTGGCTCATCAAGGCAATAAATCTTAGCGTTTCTGCTCATGCAAAGAATAAGCTGAACCTTCTCCCTGTTACCCTTTGACAACGCCTTGAAGGTTTTCTTTAAATCAAGATCTAAGTCTTTAAGCATCGCATAGGCTCTGTTTTCGTCAAAGTCATTAAAGAAATCCTTGTACATTGTTACAAGTTCGCCGATTTTCATCCAATCGGGAAGAGCGCAGCGCTCGGGAAGGTAAGAAACCAAAGCCTTACTTTCCTTTCCGATTTTTTTGTCGGCTACCAAGATTTCACCGGAATTTGGAGTAAGCAAACCGCTTATCATCTTAATTAAAGTAGTCTTGCCACTTCCGTTTGGACCAAGTAACCCAACAATTTGTCCCGATTCAAGCGAAAGATTTAGATTATCAATCGCCGTTTCACTACCATAGCGCTTAGTAAGTGCCACAGTATTTAAGTTAACACTCATTTTATTTCCCCTCCTCATTAAGGTAAGCTTGGACAAGTCTTATCACATCTTCACCTGAAAGTCCGAGTTCTTTCATCTTTCCCACAAAGATTTCAACCTGCTCTTTAGCCATGTCATCTCTGTTGTTTTGAATGTCGGTCTCCTTGTCTGTGACGAATCGTCCCAGTGTTCTTTGGGTGCTTAGGATACCGCTACGCTCCAGTTCCAAGAAAGCTCTTTGAACCGTATTGGGATTGACTCCCGCTTCCATTGCGATTTCCCTTACGGACGGCACTTTATCGCCCGGCTTGTAGGTTCCGTTGATTACCCGCAGCTTTATCTGCTCTATAAGCTGCAGATAAATCGGTCGGTCATTGGTAAATTCCCACATCACTATTTCCCTCCTTATAGTAGCTGTGTTACTGTACTAAGCGCTTAATACAGTAATACACCTTTTGGAGAACAATGTCAACATTTTTTTCTCGCTTTTTTTAAAAAATTGTATTAATATACATCTATGGGTTTATAAAAATTTTATAAATACCCTAAATCTGCTAAATAAAGGAGAACAAAAAAATGAAGTCAGCAAAAGAATATCGCCAGATCGCGAGAGAATCACTCAGTGGCAATTGGGGAGCAGCCATTGGTGCAGTTATCGTTTACGGTTTAATGCTTGGCGCACTTAGCTTTACAGCAGTAGGTACCATCGTTTTAGGCGGAGCTTTAATGTGTGGTCTTGCATACGTATTCATGATGACAATCCGTGAAAAGAAGGTTACATTCGAAAACCTTTTTGAAGGATTCAAGAAGCCCGGTTTTTCAGCAACTATCGGTCTCAACGTTAAGATGGCTATCTTTATCTTTCTTTGGAGCATGCTTTTCTGCATTCCCGGTATCATCGCAGTATACAAGTACAGCATGGCACCCTACATTCTTATGGATCACCCTGAAATGACAGGTGGCGAAGCTATCACAGCAAGTAAGAACTTAATGAAGGGTAAGAAGTGGAAACTCTTCTGTGTAGAATTCAGTTTCATCGGATGGTGCTTACTTGGCGCATTAACATTCGGTATTGCTTACATCTGGATTGGACCTTACATGCAGGCAACAATGGCAGCTTTCTACGAAGACATTAAGGACGAAGTTGGCACAACAGTTGCAGAATAATTAAACTGAATAATTTTAAAGAGCGTACAGTAATCTGTACGCTCTTTTCTTATGCATTAATGTAATTAACAATGCTTTTCTTTAAGGCCTTTGCGGGAAGAGATTTTAACTTAAGGTCAAAGCCGCAGAACACAAACTCTGCATTCTTTTCTTTATATGTAAATAAAGCTGACTTTGGCTCATTGTCCGTAAAGTTTGGCACAAATTCAAGTATCGGCTTTGCGCCTTTAATATCTTTTAAGTTTAAAGAAACCGAATTGTCCACAAGCTCTTTCCACTGATAATCCGCATACTCTTCGCTTGGAAAGTTTGCTAAAATCGGATGGTCTTTATCAATCATAAATCCCACGGGCGCCTTTGAAGGAAAGTGAACAGGCGACCAGAATACAGGGATAAAGCTATTCTTTGTAAGGCTTTGCTTTTCATAAAAATTCGGAGTGATTATGTACTTTCCTCCTATCTTTAAAGCCTTTTCATAATCTTCTTTTGTGGATATAAGCTTATCTTTAGGAAGGCTCGCTTCTTCATCCTTATACACAAATATGCGCCATGAGTTTGTGTATTCTTTTTCTCCCTTAACGCTTATATAAACCTTAAGTAAAGAATTTTCACTCACAAAATCAATGGGAATTTCTATGCTTGTTTTATCCCCTTCTTTCTTACATGAAGCATTAAATACTTCTTTTTTAGATTTATAATCTACTATCGATAAATCAAATACAGGTTCTTTTATTGGTTGCTTTGATACATCGTACAAAGAAACCTTTGCCTTAATGGTATCCCCGATTTTATATATGCGCTTTGCTTCAAACAAGGGAACGATTTCAGAGCAGAATTCTTTAAAGTTTTTAGGCTCAACTATTCCTTTAGACTCATACATTACGTCTAAGATTCCAACAGTCGCGGTGCTCTGCCCCGTGTAATCCGTTAAAGATAAAAGCTGGAATCCACCCATTCCTCTTGTGCGAAGAACCGCTTCAATATCTTCTTTATAAAGCTTGCAGGCTAAGTCTCCGGAAGCTAAAACGTAATCGTGAAGCCTTTCATACACTCCGTGCTTAACCATTTCTTTTTTAATCGCATCAAAGTTTACGGGAAGCATGGCTCCTGTGTATTTTTCAATAATGTCAACGTCAGGGTACACGCAGTACTGCCCCACTTCGAAGGAAGTAAAGGGAACCGGGACGGTTTCTTTCATCTTTTCATAATTTACACATGTGCCCTCTGCCACCTCATCATGCAAAAACTGAATGCGGGCCTTGTTATGAAGAATCTCAAAGGCGCAAAGATAGTCTTCATAGGGGCTAAGCGGATGGTCAAAGTTTGAAGTTAGGGTGTATAAATGGCGATTGTCTATGGCCTTTAACTGGGCGATCATAGTTTCAAGCATCGCATAATCCCCAAGGTTTTCGTTGCCGTTTGCAAAGAAAACAAAGGAAGGATGGTTTCCGTAGGTTTCTACGATTTTAAGGGCTTCTTCCCTAAAGAAAGGGATATGATAATCATCGTCTCCAAATTCATAGGGCGTCACGTCACGGTTAAGCCATAAGGGCATTTCAATTCCAAGATAAAGACCAAGCTCGTCTGCCGCTTTAAATGCAGCTTCCGGCGGGCACCAGGCGTGGAACCTTACGTGATTTAGGCCGTATTCTTTTAAGATTTTAAAGTGCTTAACCCAGGTTTCTTTGTCCATTGGAGGATAACCTGTAAGTGGATACTGGGCGCAATTAATGGTGCCTCTTAATGATAAAAGGCGATTGTTTATTCTAAATTCCTTATCTTTGACGTAAACAATCCTGTAGCCAAAATCCTGAGTATATTCAAATGTCTCTTTGTCTGTAATAAGCGTAACCTTAACTTTAAAAAGTTCATGGTCAAACTCATCCCAGTAGATTTTTTCTTTTTCCGAGATTGGGATGTTAATGCGATTTCTTTGGCGCTTTGAAAAAAGCTCTATTTCCTGAGTGGTTTCTTTATCCTTAGTGCCGTTTGGAAGAAACAGCTCGTACTTAAGCTTTGCTTTCTTAATTTCCATTGGCACGTGCCTATCGCTTATGGTTACGGTTTCGATTCTAAGGTCGCTTCCTTCCGGAAAAACCTGAACCGATTCGATGTAGTTTACGGGCCTTGAAATTAATTTCATTTCACCGATGACACCGTTCCAGTAGCCCTGGGTGTCGACGCTGTAGCCGCTTGCCATATTTCCGATGTGAAGAAGGTCTGAATTGTCAATAATAAGCTTTACTTCATGCTTTCCCGCAAGGCTTTTAAAAAGGGGCGCGCCCTCTTCGTTTACTCTGTCGCTTATTTTATATATGTGAGGCGTTGAAAGGCCGATAGTCTCTCTTCCCACCTGAATGTCGTCTATGAAAAGCTTTGATGAAATGTTTACGCGCTCAAAGAAAAAGGTAAGATCAGTACCTTCAAATTTTTTCGGAATATCTATAGTTTTTGTGTAAATAAGCTTTCCAATGAATTCATACTTTTCCCTTGGTGCTCTTACGGCTTCTGTAGAATACTCTTTATAATACTCTGCTTTCTTTCCTATGCCGTTTTCACAGGAAGAACCGGGAAGCTTGACCTTTTTGTTTATGCTTCCGTCCTCTGATTTGCAAAGCCATTCCCCGCTTAAATCAATTACATTAGTATTTTGCATGTAAACCCCCTTAAGGTTTCTTTCTTTTAATATACAGTGAATTTTCTTTCTTTTAAATGTATTTTTATGCTTAAATCTTGCCAATATTGAATTTACTTTGGGTGTATAATGGCTTTATGGAAAAGGATTTGTTTAAGCCAATAAAAGAATATTTCGAAGGATTTGGATATGTGGTGGATGGTGAGGTGTGCGACATCGACCTTTACATGGAAAAAGAAGGTTCTTCCGTCTCAGTCGAATTAAAGCAATCCCTTGATTTTAAAGCCGTTGTTCAAGCTTCTTTAAGGCAGAAAATATCCGATACCGTGTTTATCGGAATCTTTCGCCCAAAGGATTTGTTCTCTAAAAGCTTTCAAAATAAAATCTATTTACTTAAGCGCCTGGGCATCGGATTAATCGTTGTTTCAAAGCGCACCCTTGATATTGAAATCGTATCGGAACCTATAGTAAGTGAGCTTTCTAAATATCAGGTGAGCAATAAAGATAAGAGATTAAATCTATCCGAAGAATTTCAAAGACGTAAAATCAAGAATAACGTAGGCGGTGTGCATCACACAAAGCTTATGACGGAGTACAGAGAGAATGCCCTTATGGTACTCTCCGCCCTTCACGAACTGGGCGATGTTGCTAAAGGAAGTGACGTGGCAAAAGCCTCGGGCGTTTCAAATGCCACCACTATTCTTAGGGATAACTTCTATGGGTGGTTTGTAAAGGTAGATAAGGGAATCTATTCCATCAGTAAAGATGGCAAGAATGCCTTGAAAGAATACTCAGATACTATAGAAAAACTTAATGCTAGGTGAGCCATATACAATGTTTGTGGAACCTTCGGAGCCTGCGGCCGCTGGTGCGAGGGGGAACAAGGTCCGGGGGACCTTGGCTTTGACCCGACCGGAGCGAAGCGGAGACCCGAGCGAGAGCGTTTCCACAAACATTCGTATATGGGCACCTAGCTTTATTAAATATATAAAAGGAGAGATAAAGACTTATTTAGCACTTTCAATCTTGTAAACAAATTTAACGGATTCTTTGCTTTCGCCTTCGCCGGCATAGGAATCATAGTCTTTTGATACTTCCTTTACTGTATCGAAACGCTCTACCATACCTTCAAGTGTGGTGTTGACGATATCGTTAAGCTTAACGATTCCTTCATCGTTGAATTGATTAAGTCCGTCTGATAACTGCTTACCGCCGTTTGTAAGAGTTGCGATACCGTTAATAAGTTCAGGCATTGAATCTGAAATCTTCTTTGCTCCGTCTTTTGCTTGGCCGACACCGTCTGTGTAAGCGATTATTCCCTGATAAAACTTATTGTAGTTATCCAAAGATGCTTTAAGCTCTGCGATTTTCTTGTTGCCTTCGCTTATCTGGCCCTTAACTTCATCATTTGTTTCAAGGTAGTTATCTACATACTGGTTCATGGCTGTTTTAACGCCTGCATCAATCATTGCCTTAGTTTCATCACTGTTAAGGTTCTGATTTACCAAGGCTTCAATCTGTGCCTTAACTTCATCAGATGCCATGGCTTCGTTTGTCTTAGCTTCAATTGTTGCCTTTATTTCATCAGATGCCATCTTAGCATCAACTGCCTGTGCTATCTGCTCATTTGCTTCTGAAATCT
Organism: Lachnospiraceae bacterium; assembly: GCA_016291405.1. GTDB lineage: Bacteria > Bacillota > Clostridia > Lachnospirales > Lachnospiraceae > UBA1258. Next base: position 41,923 of record JAEEXG010000012.1, on the reverse strand, counting down.
TAGCGTCCACGATTGCATCTACCTGTGCCGATAATTCCGGATCTGCCAAAACCTCATCAACACTTAAACCTGCCTGCTGTGCAACGCCCGCTGCAACCTGATTTCTGATAGCATCTTTGCTAGGCACTCCTGCTGCCTGCTTAGCAGCTGCTTCCACCTGCTCCTTAACTGCTGCCGTTACCTTTGCTTCAACTGTAGCCTTAACACCTGCTTCTACCTTTTCTCTTACAGTTGCTTCAGCCTTTTGATTTGCGGCTGCTCTAAACTGAGCCTCATTTTTCTTAACTTCCGCTGAAACCTTTTCTCTTGCCTGGTTCTTAATTGTGCCGCCATTAATTACTCCGTTAAGGGTTGATGAGTAATTATCGATTGTAAGGTTACCTACGTTAACTCCCGATGCTGCAAGCTGAGTGGATGCTGTTTTTAACAAAGTGTTGAACACTTCTTTTGCGCCGTTAACCAGATCATCTGAGTTTGCATCGATGGTATCAAGGCCTGTGTATAGCTGAATGACGCCATTATTTAACTTTCCTGCTCCGTCAGATAACTTTAAAAGTCCCTTATACATTTCATCGGAACCGTTCATAAGTGCATTCATTGCATCATCAATCTTTGATAAGTCATCTTTTAATTCATCCATTTTATCGGTTGCATCAAAGTCAAGTGAACTAAATACGCTGTTTGATACAAGCAAATACATTCCAAGTTCGTCAAAGTCCTTTACATCAGCTTCGATGGTGATTTCTTCGGGAATCTCAACCTCTTCAGACTCAGCATCAAGATTTAAATCCTCTTTAAGTCCCGGAAGTGCAAGGCCTACAACAGCGTATCTTGCTCCGTCGTAAACCACACGACCGTTAGAAACGGTGACATTTGAATACTTTCCATTGTCCATGGCTGTAACGGTACTAGCTAAGAAAGGAACGTATACCTTTTCTTTTTGTCCGTTTATTTCTTTATACTCAAATCTCTTATTGTCAAAGCTTACCTTCACTTCAAGGTGTCCGCTCTTTCCCTTAAGGTTTTGAGGTGTAACCGTCTTTCCGTCAAGCTTATATTCAACCTTTACATCAAGGGGAAGGTTTGCGGATTTAGCATCCTGCACTCTGTCTTCGTCCTCTTCGATCCAGATGCTGTCCATAACCTTTGTAACGTTACCGGTTGAATCGGTGAATACGTAAACCACTTCGTCGTTACTGAGTGCATCGGTTCCTTCGCCCAAAGAAACCTTCTCGTTTGAAGAAACCGTCTCATTTGATGAAACCGATTTGTCCAAAGAAACCGTTTCTTCTTTTGTTACCTTTCCGTTATCCTCTTTATTTTGTGCCGCATAAGCTACGGCGCCGCTTCCAAGCAAAACCGAAGCTGTCAGTGTAACCGCTATCAATGCTTTAATTGATTTTTTCATGATAAAACCTCTCCTTTCTGTTTCATTCCAAGTGTTGTATGAATGATTGCTCCGTCAAAGAGTAAAAGTAACGGAGGCAAAATAAATATTACGCAGATCATACTGATGATGGCGCCTCTTGCCATAAGCATGCACATGGAGCTTATGATGTCGATGTTTGAATAAAGGGCTACGCCAAATGTGGAGCAGAAAAGGCCCATGCCGCTTACGATTATTGAATTGATTGAAGTTTTAAGGGCTGTCTTTACGGCTTCTTTTTTATCAAGGCCGTTTCTTCTCTCCGTCTTGTACCTGGTGGTCATTAGGATTGCGTAGTCAACCGTTGCGCCAAGCTGAATGGTGCTTATGCAAATCGGTGCGATAAAGGGTAATGTCTGTCCTAGGTAATGGGGAAGACCTAAGTTAATAAATATGGCGGTTTCAATTACAGTAATCAAAATGATGGGGAGCAATGCGCTCTTTTCAACAATCATGATGATTATGAATATTGCTGCGATTGATACGATGTTAACTACTTCAAAGTCGTGTCCTGTAGTCTCTATCATATCTTTCATACAGGGAGCTTCGCCGATTAACATTCCCTTTTGGTCATACTTTTTAACTATTTCATTAATTTCGTTTATCTGCTCATTAACCGCATCGCTTGCAACGGCGTATTCTGAGTTAATAAGCACAAGCTTCCAGTTATCGCTCTCTAACATTTCTGTTACTTCAGAAGGGATCATGGCTTCGGGAATTAAAGGTCCCACAACTGTTTCCATGCCGATTACCTTTTGAATTCCGTCAATGCTTTCAATTTCTTTAAGCATCTCTCTGGTTTCTTTTTCCGGTAACTTAGAATCTGTTAAAAGCATATGTGTGGAGGCTACATTGAAGGTTTCAGCCAGTTTCTTGTTGGCCCTAACAACCTCTATGTCCTGAGGAAGGCAGGCGCCCATGTCGTAGTAAACTTCATTCTGGGTTGAATGATATCCGTAGTAAGCGGGGCCAACGATTGCAAGGAAAGCAATAATCAAAACGGGGAAAATCTTTACAATTGAACCTGCCAGCTTATCCTGCTTAGGTAAAATGGGTTTATGTCTTGTCTTAAGCAAGGGCTTATCAAGCACAAGGATAAGTGATGGTAAAATTGTTACACATCCTATAACTCCTAAAAGCACGCCCTTAGCCATTACAATTCCAAGGTCAGCGCCGAGGGTAAAGGTCATAAAGCAAAGGGCTATAAAGCCTGCTACTGTTGTGATGGAGCTTCCCACAACCGATGTAAGTGTGTCTTTTATTGCATAGGCCATGGCTTCTTTGTGATCTTCATACATCGTGAGTTTTTCGTTGTATGAATCCCAAAGGAAGATTGAATAGTCCATTGTGACGGCCAGTTGAAGCACTGCCGACAAAGCTTTGGTGATGTATGAAATCTCACCCATGAAAATGTTTGAACCTAAGTTATAGACAATTGCCATTCCGATACTTGCAAGGAACACAAAGGGAACAAGCCAACCATCAAGAAATACCATCATTGAAATGGCTGCAAGTGCTACCGCGATGCCTACGTAAACAGGTTCTTCCTGCTCACACAAAGCCTTTAAATCGGTTACCAGAGCCGACATACCGGATACAAAGCAGTCCTTGTTGCAGACGCTTCGAATGTTCTTTATGGCTTCCATGGTTACATCCGCTGATGTGGATGAATCAAAGAAAATGGCTAGCATTGTGGCATCGCCCTTGTTAAATAAGTCATAAACCTTATCAGGAAGCATCTCCATTGGGATGTCCACATCCATGAATGAGTCGTACCAAAGAACGGTCTCTACATGGTCGATTCCTCTAATTTTTTCTGCCAGGGCGCTAACGTCCTTATTGTTCATTCCTTCAATAACCACGAAGGAAAAAGCGCCTTTACCGAAGTCTTCCATCAATATATCCTGGCCCTTAACGGTATCCATGGTCTTTGGAAGATAGGTAAGCATATCGTAATTGATTCTTGTATGAAGCATTCCGTATAAACAAGGGATCATTAAAGAAATTGCCACGATCAATATGATTACACGGGATTTAACTACTCCTTTTGCAAATTTCATAGTTCTCTGTACACTCCTTCCAAAACATCTTTCTTTTGATGTTTAATTATCTTTACTGCGGTGAGCACGGTCGCTAAGTTCATGATTCCCTCTGCCATAAGTGCCACACCGATTAGCCTCATTATTACTAAGCTTCCTTCTGTAGGGTTAAACAAAAGAAGGGCTCCGAATACTCCCGCGATTACTGCCAAAGAAAGGATAAGCCACCATTTGTGGATTCCGAATACTTTTGCATCCATGGACATCTGGATTTTGAAAAGTCCGTCGGCTAAGATCAAAACTCCGATTACCATGCAAAGGAATTCAAGCAATTCACCGGGTCTATGGATTGTTGCTATGCCGACTAAAATAATCAAAACTCCAAAAGCCAAGTCGTATTGGAAAGCAAGTCTGAATAAATCCTTTGAAAAATATCCGATTACTTTTATCACTCCGAACAAGATCATCGCGATTCCCAAAACATTTGCGAATACGTTTCCGACGGTCTTAGGGAATATCAAAAGAAACAAACCCATTAAAAACAAAACCAAGGACAAAACGATGTAACCTGTTTTTGCTGTCCTCATGGGAAGAATGTTTCTGAATGTTTCTTTGTTCATATGGGTTTACACCTCCTTAAATCCGTTTAACTTCTTTCTACACTGACACAATACTCCCTCGTAGGACTTATAAAAATGGACAAAAAATAAGCCCATGTTCAAAATTTGAACATAGGCTTTTAATTATCCAAAATTTAGGCAAACGGACTTAAATGTCTAATTTTTGCTTCTTTCAATTATCATTTCGGGGATTCCCTTGCAAAGTTCGCACACTCTTTTTATATCAGCCGGGCGCTCTTCGTTCATGCCTGAGCTTAGCCAGTCATACACAAGTCCGAATAGGCTGCAAGAAACCACCCTTATGGCCAAATCCTTATCTTCCTTTGAAACGCTTTCATCCTTAAAGGCAACTTCCAAATATCTTCCCACCACATGCTTGCAAAGGCGCATGGTGTACTGCTCATACATATCACGGTTAACGGAATTGTAGATATGAAAAACCGCCATCTTATTTTGAATTGCAAATTGTGTTGCAACTTCCAATCCTTTTTCAAGGGAATCGATTTCAGGGTAATTGCTTATAAGTTCATCCGCCTGCTCTGTAATTATAGTCTCCAAAAGTGCCGGAATATCCTGGAAATGATAGTAAAACGAATTTCTGTTTATGCCGCAATCTTCCACTATATCTTTAACGCTTATTTTTGATAACGGACGCTCGTTTAATAGTTTAATGAATGATTCTTTTATTGCCTTTTGTGTAAAGTTAGCCATTATGTCTCCATTGATTTTTCTATATTGGGCAGGCGTAGAATTATGTATTGTTTTTCGACCCGCTCTCGCTTAGGGTCTACGCTTCGCTTCGGTCGGGTCAGAACCAAGGTCCCCCGGACCTTGTTCCCCTCCGCACCAACGGCCGCAGGCAATAAAACTGCCTGCTCACTAAACTCGCCGTTCCCATTGGTCCGGCTCGTTAAGTGCCGAGGCTCCATAAAGTCTCAAAACGATACATAATTCCACGCCTGCCAATTGTAAATCCATAAACAGTTTAGCACATAAATGTTGACAAAACCAAATAAACATAATATAGTTCACTTTGTGAACTAATTTTACTATGAGGAGGGAGAGGTTTATGTATACAGACAGTTGTGAAGAGCTGCTTACAGCGTGGCTAAAGCTTTCAGCAGTAGTGAGAAATGAGAGAATGGTGAAATACCTTTCATTCAGAGAAGTGTTCATTTTGAACATCTTAACTCACGCAGAAGCAGATTCTTTCATCACTGCAACCGACATTATCGAAAAGACGGGTATGCTTAAATCTCAGGTGAACAAGGTTCTGACAGATCTCGAAGGAACCGGCTATATTACACGTGCGAAGGATTCTGTGGACAAACGACGCGTGCGCCTTCAAATTACACAGAAAGGCACAGAGATTTATCAAAAAGAGCACGAAGGCATTTTGAACATTCTGAATAAGGTATGTTCAAAGCTCGGAGAAGAACGCATTGATACCTTTGTTAATGAAGTCTACTCCATTGCCGACGCAATCGAAAACTTAAACTGATTTGGAGAAAACATGATTAGAATTTTAACCGATACTTCTTCCGACTTCACTTTGGAAGAAGCTAAACAACTAAATATTACTTTGCTTCCCATGACAATTTCTTTCGGCGAAGAATCCTTTAAAGACCGCTTTGAATTAAGCGTCGACAAATTCTACGAAAGACTTGTTTCAAACGATACCTTACCAACCACATCACAGGTTCCGCCCTTCGACTTTGAGGCTGAATACAAAAAGGCCAAAGAAGCAGGCGATGATGTGATTGTAATTACTTTAAGCCATGAATTATCAGGCACCTACCAAAACGCAGCTATTGCGGCGGATGAATTTGAAAATGTATATGTAATCGACTCTTTGCAGGTTACCCTTCCCCAGCAGTGCCTTTTAAGAGAGGCCGCTAAATTAAGGGACGAAGGAAAGTCTGCAAAAGAAATTTACGAGACCCTTTTGGAATTAAAGAAACGCGTACGCGTGGTTGCTTTGCTTGATACTTTGGAGTACTTAAAGAAAGGCGGCCGCATCTCTCCCACCACAGCCTGGGCAGGGGCGCTTTTAAACATTAAGCCTGTTGTTACGGTTGAAGAAGGAAAGGTTGTTATTGCAGGCAAGGCCAGAGGCTCTAAATGCGCCACAAATATGCTTAATGAACTCATTGAAAAATACGGAGGAATCGATAAATCCCTTCCGATAGTAATTGGTTACAGCGGACTTAACGATGCGCTTTTAACTCAGTACATCGAAGACTGTAAGTATTTAATAGATAACGAAACCGACCTTTTGATCCGTTCACGAATCGGAAGCACCATCGGCACTCACGTAGGCCCCGGCGCTATCGCAATTGGTTTCTTTTCTAAGAATTAAAAATAAGCCCTTCCTAATATGGAAGGGCGTTTCATTTTAGTTTAGCTCGCTTGATTTGATTTTATCCAGAAATATCCGTCCATTGGCATCCAGTCCAACGCATTCAAAGGACCTGAGATGCTCTTCCATAAGTCTTTTGAAACCATCATAAGAGTCAAAAGTTCTTACGCTATCCAGCATTTCGTCTATATAGGCTATTATCTCATAGAACATAGCTTGGTCAATCTCATACACATTGAAGATTGAGCGGTATTTAAACCTAAGATCTTTTAAAAGGCCTTTTCTTTCCATACCGGTTATGTCATTTGAATACATGACTGCACAAGGATCAAAGCAAACAGACCGACCGGATGTATTCCAGTGCGCAGTATTAAACGCTATCGTGCAATTTAAATATTTCCCCGTCCACTTAAATTTTCTCTTATAGGTCTTAATGTTTTCTTTCCCGCTATAGTATCTGCAAACTTCCCGGCAGACAGCCTCAAATATTTTGTTTGTGGCAGTATATGGCCCAATCTTGTATAGCACACTGCCCTCTTCCCATTGCCATTGTAAATTGTCCATTCCCTTGTTTCACCCTAAGTAATCTTCTATGTAAGCCTTTTCTATGTAGTCCACAGCAGTTTTCCCATCGACGAATTCTTGATATCTAGGCGTTCCTCCGGAATATGTAAGATGATATATGCGATAGACCTTATCATCTAGCACGAAGAGAACATCATCATTTGAATAACTTCTCGCTATCGCCTTAACATTTGAGTTTGAGAGAAGAACCACCTCTTTCTTAAGCTCATTCTCAAAGAATTCACTTTTCAACTCTGTTCCCCAGTTAAACTCTTCACCGTACTTTTCTTCCAGTTTTCTGATTTCGTTTATCACATCATACATACTTTTATTTGCTATCCTCATCAATCGTTTCAATCAAAAAAATTGAACGTTCTCCATTTTTAAATGCTCGTATTATTCAGCTGACGCTCTTATTCCACTCCAAGTAGCCATTTGATTTCTGCCTTCTCAAATGCCATTCTCCTTATTACTTAATGGCATATTTCATGCTGAATAGTATTTTTTCTTTTAGTTTCTCAGGAATCTCGTAGCTTGGGGCATCCATAATGCTCTTTATCCGCTCAGCCTGTCCTGAGGACAATGTTGCATATGTCCGAAAGTTGCCTGTTATGCTTCTCATTATACTTTTTACTGTTTCATCATCGCAGGAATAAAGCATCAGGATGTAGGGAAGAGCTTCCCAAACCGGTTCCTTCAGCAGTCTGTATGCATACTTTTCTTTCATAAGTTCCGACTGCGTAGTCAAGCAAAGATTGTACAGGTTTTCAGCGCCGCATTTAAGGTTATAAGCAGCAATTTCTTTATACGCCTGATGGGCCACCACTTCACGACTATCGGGAAGAAACCTTTTGTAAATCTCAATGGCATCCTCCTTAAGCAACAAGGCGATTGCATGAATTGAAGCCTTAACGATACACGAATCGGACTCCTCAAGATAAGGCCTGATGATATCCGCATCCTTCGCTGATCCACACTCTCCGATGCCCTGAATGCATACATTTTTATATTCTGATTCCAAACGTTTAGTGTAATATGTTTTTGCATCAATCTGCGTGTGCTTTTTAAGAATGTAACGAGTCATCTCCCTGACTTTAAGTGACCGTGATAAAAGAAGATTTTCAAGTCCGTCCCAATAATCCTTGAGGAGATTATACTTTTGCTCCAAGGCCTTTTTCTGGACGTTTACGCTCTTGTTGTTTATATACTCATCGAGTTCCGGGATTGAAGGCGTATATTTTTCTATGAGAATTGTCATTAACAGATTCTGAATCTGACCACTTTTCTCCCAGGACATTATGCTATTTACGTTTTCTTTCTCTAATAGCTTATTGTTTGCCAGAAAGCGATAGACTGATTCTCTGTTTTTTTCATCGTTTTGTCTTATAAAAGTCTTGTCAATTATAAGCGGATTTTTTGATAGGGATTCAGCAAATTCTTTTTCAAGTCCCGCTAATGCACCGCTGTTTGCCCTCACTCCGTTCCTGACTTTTTCAAGGTATGGAAGAAAAATGATTATTTCGGAAGCCGAAAGTTTCTTAACATTCAAGCAGGTTTCTTCTGCCGCCGCCCTTACTTCTTTAACCCAGTCGTTAAGTCTTAGTATCACATATGGAAGCGAAGCATTGTCACCTTTAAGCGCTCTTATGCATTTCTCACGGAAATACCCGTTTGGATGAAATGTTCCAAGTCTTAAAACCTGCAAACGATCTTCTTCTCTTTCAACATGAATAGACTTTATGTCAAAGTTTTTCCAGTCGACATACCAATTCATTGATGTAGTTTCCCTGAACTGATTGTCCAAGTGGCAGATTCCTTTGAAATTCTGCCTGCTCATATATTCGGCTATTGCGTGAGTTGCCTGAACCACCGTTTTGACATAAGAACTAGCCAAATAACAGTAGATTGTTGGAAGCAGGCTTTCTTTTCCGCCGCAAAACTCTTCTAAAAAACTGCTAAAGCTGCTTTCCCATCTTTGTGAATATGTAGATTCAGATGGAATATCTGCGGACTTTTGCAAATTTGCGGACTCGGTTATTTTTCCTTTGCCTACGCTTTTTCTTTTATTCCTTTTTCCTTCCGTTCTAAACAATTCTTTTATGAACTCAAGCATTTTTCTTTTTTAATCCTCCCCAACGAGTGTTACCGTGCTTGGTTCGTGATTGGTTGCCGGCAAAAATTTATTCATCAAATCATCAATTTTTATCTTTAAACTTGAGGTGTTTACACAAGGATGACATCCGATATAGTCTTCCTTCAGAACATCCTCATCAATGAGGAGCTTAACCTTGTTCTCCTTATCGTTCATTACACCCATTACGCTAACTGAACCGGGCTCAATATCAAGGTATTTAATCATATCCTCCGCTTCGGCAAAAGATAATCTTGCCGAATTAATCTGGGCTGATAATTCCTTTGTTTTAAATTTCTTATCCCCGGGCATAAGAAGTAAGTAGAACTGTGTTTTTTGTCTGTTACAAAGAAACAAATTCTTGCACATATATGTTCCCAAAGTTTTATCCACTTCAAGGCATGCCTCCATGGTCATTGCCTTCTCGTGGTCCACACGTTTATATTCGATTCCCAGCTTGTCAAGAAGGTCGTAGGTACGTATTTCCCTGTCAAGCCTTCTCTTAGTATCGGCCGGTCTGCCGGCAAAAATCTCCATCTTTCCCCTCCTTGAACATTCTCATCATCTCATTGGTGAGGCTTAAGTTGTTAGGCTGAAGAACAATATCTTCCCTCTTAACCCACTCGGCATATTTAAGCTCACTCTCATCCATATGGATTTCACTGTCTCCGTCTGCTTCACAATAAAATCCCACCAAAATATCCTGGGCCATGCCCCAAGGCTGAGATTTGTAGTAAGTAATGTTTTTGACTTTAATGCCGGTCTCCTCCATTACCTCTCTTGCAACGGTTTCTTCAAGAGTTTCCCCAATTTCGGTAAAACCTGCAACCAAAGCGTTGTGGGCAAAGCCCCTCTTATATTTTGTAAGAAGAAGATAATCGCCCTTTCTTACACCCACAATCACCGCAGGATTAATTCTTGGATAAACGGTATTGCCACACTTAGGGCATACAAGGCTTCTTTCTTTATCCCCCTGATTCAAGGGCTCGCCACACCTGCCACAGTATTTATTATCTGCGTACCATCTCCAAAGATGATAGGCGGTAAAACCTGCATAAATCTCATTCCCGTCCGCATGGTCTCTTAATTCTCTCACCGTAAGATATACAAAGCCTTCTTTTTCAAGAGCTTTAGTATCTATGCTTTTACCATCAAGCGAAAGAAAATATTTTTGCTCATCAACAGAAAAAAGATATGTATTTTCCACATCTCCTATCTGTTTCTTTGTACTAAACAGAAGCTTCCCGGCCTCCTCCTTCACAAGGACCTTTCCGTCCTTATCATAAACAAGAAGATAGTCGTTTTCTTCTATCTCACACTTTTTAAACTCATTATAAAGCCTGCTTGGATATATATCCTGAATCATTTATTCTCCTATGTGGCATTAAGCCGTTAATAATCTCGTTCATTTGAACGACCGGCGCATTTTTCAGCTGTCATTCTTATAGCAAAGAACTCTCTAAAGCTTGGTTCCTGATTCTCAATAGTCTCATAAATCTTATTAAGGCGCCTTTTCCCCACTCTTCTATCCAAAATTGCCATAATTCTGACCAGCATATTATCGCTCTCAAGACTTTCATCAATGCTCTGGTTATCAAATATTTCGAATGCCTCATAAAAGCATCTCTGATCAAATACTCCCAACTGAATAGCGGTGTCATCCATATAAGCATTTTCAACCTGCATTCTCCGCTCATATTTCTCATCATGCGGAAACTCAGATGCCTTTGCCCAGTTGTTATAATACCCACCCGAAATTATCTCTTTTCCATCAAGCATAATAGCAGCCCTGCCTTCGTGATCAGGACATTTGCTATAGCTGGTAGCAAAATACTGTATATGCCCTCTTAAAGACTCTGCTAAATAGTCTTTTTCCAATTTTGCTCTTATTCCACTCCATGTAGCCATATATTTTCTTCCATCTCAAATGCTATTTTAATGCAAATAATACTCGTAAATCCGATTATATCACAACTTATGTCCGAATTCATTTTGACCCCTTTCAAATTTGAGGAGCATTTTCGTCTAAGACTCATAGCTCATCAAAGCGTTGCCCAAGTAGACAAATAATGATATAATGTGTCTATGTAAAGACGGAGGTAATAATTATGTTTTCACATCAAGAAGTAATCAGACCATCTGCAGATTTACGAAATCACTATAATGAAATTTCTAAACAGTGCCGTGAGAATAATGAAGCGGTTATTATTACGGTAAATGGACGAGGAGATACAGTAGCACTCGCATACGAAGAATATAAAAGAATGAAAGCAAGGATTGAGCTTTTAGAGACTCTGGCAGAAGCAGATGAAGATGTTAAATATGGAAGAGTTGCCCCTATGAAGGAGACGTTTGACGACTTAAGAAGTCTTCTTAAGGAGGGCAAGGCTTGAAGTACGAAGTTATAAGAACTGACACGGCAGATTCCTTAATTCGAAAAATCGTTCTTCACATTGCGGAAAGTTTTGGAACGGATGTTGCATTGGAAAAACTGGATAATCTTGAAGAAGCTATTATGAATCTTGGAGAGAATCCGTACATTGGTGTAGAGCCAAAGTATAATATACTTAAGCGTCAAGGATACCTGGTTCTTATTCTGGAAAAAGATCTTGTGTTTTATAAGGTCGACGATAGTAAGAAACAGGTTGTCATATATGCAGTTGTAGACCAAAGACAGGATTACTTAAGTATTATAAGAGGCTTATAGTTAAGTAAAAACGACCCTCCATTTTCGGAGGGTCGTTGCTTTATCATAACGGACCACTAACCCCGTCCCCAGGGCCACTATTTTGTGGCCTTTTTTCCTGCATATGCGGTTAGGATTAGAATCAGTGCAAAGTCTAAGATTACCACAACCGCTACCGAGCTCATGCCGACATAGATGCCTGCATGCTCTGCGATTGAACCGATGACAGAGGGCATTATGATGGACCCAAAACTTGCCATCGTAAGAACAAAACTCCATGCCAATGAATACTTATGGATCAAATCTCCGGTAAAAGAAACTACCGTGGGATAAATTCCTGCCATGGAAAATCCAAAGCCCATGATGCAAATTACAATCAGTGCGGTCTGGCGCGCAAAGAGAAGTGCCACGAAAAACAACACGATTCCGATGCCCATATAGGGAAGCAGTTTTCTTTTATCCATACGGGTCGATGCCCAGGCAACGGTCAGACGGCCTGCCAAAATCATGATCCAGAGTACACTTGCCGTAATCTGGGAAAGGTTTTCATCGATAAAACCGGTATCGGAAAAGTAGGTTACCATCCATCCGATGACCCCCTGCTCCGCACAAAGATAGAAAAACAATGTCAGTACCACAAGCCAGAAGATGCCTTCTTTGAAAAATCCGACACCGCCCTCTTTAACTTCAGGCGTTGCCTCTTCTTTAGTCTCTCCTGCTACATCCGGATCCGGGATTGTCAAATATAAGAGGAAGCTTATGATACCAAGAATCATCATCATGATGAGTGCATAGACATAACGCTGTGCACCGCCTGCTGTAATAAGCGTAAGCACTAACGGGAATAAAAACGCACCAATCGAAAACATCGCATGCAAACCGTTTAAGATTGATGCTTTGCCCGGTGCTAAGTCATTTACAACCGAATTACAGAAGTTACTTGTCGCACCTCTTGTAAAACCGGTTAAGAAAAAGGCGATTGCAAGTATAGGGTTGCTTTTTCCCACGATTAAAAGCAAAAACGAGATTGCGTAAAAAATGTTAAAGCAAAGAATTCCTTTCTTTCGTCCAATCTTTCCTGCAACCGGCCCTGCTAAAAAGCTTGATGCCAAATTACCGATTGAATGCAAAGAAACAAGCAATCCTGCAAAGACATAGTCTAGCCCTCTCGCATCACGTATAAACGGAAGCAATGAGCCAATCGACAATGCCAACATACCATTGATGATAAACACGCCATAGCTGGTAAAAAGTTGATGTTTTCCGCGTGCTGTCAGTTTAAAATTCATAAATTTGTTTCTCCTATTTTTAAGCGCATCTAAATGATATGCGCTTTCATCAGTCTTCGATAGTATATCCCTATGCGGATTTATTCTCAAGCGCAATTGGTTTATTTACCCTGTCTTACTCTTTTAAAAATCTCGTATTGTACAGTTTCCTCACGGACTACATTGCTATATATTCCCTTTGATTCAAGGATTCTATCAATAGCCTGTGCCGGATCCATAGTATGATAAGGCAAATAAACCTCTCTAAGTTCTTTGGGCTTTAGCGTTTTATATATCTGCTGTGACGACTTTCCGTATGTGTATGCATAATACCTGTAAATATATCCTATCCAATACATTTCATTCGCAGCAAATTTCTTTGAGCCATAATTGGATTCACCATATTCCTCATCTACCCTTTCAAGCATATCCTTAGGTTGAAGGTTGGTCTGTAAAAAAGAAAGGTTGTCCATGTCCTTAGCGACTTTGCTATTCATGAATCTTCTTACAAAAATCTCAGAGCTTGTGTTTTGAAGCGTTATTGATAACTCAAATGCTTTAGCCTGAAGTTCGCAAAGCAGTAATCCGTCTCTGTCAATTTTAATCATGTACGTTATCCCCTTTCTTTTCTATTTAAGTATTTCGTCAATATACTTGCCTTTTCCTCTATATCTTATCCTGGCAAGTTTTACCTTATCTTCACCTAGCTTTGCATCCCCTATCTTTAGATTCCTGTAATATTCACGCTCATTATCTGAAACATAGCTTCTTTCAAGTATTTTAAGTCTCTTAACTGACTTATCACTTACAAAAATGTATTGTTTTCCAAGGTTTGTTGCAGCCAAACAATGTTTACACTGCTCATCTGTTATCTCACCGATAATAAAAGAGTTAATTATTTGGAACATTCTATTGTCCGCAATCGGAGCAATGATATAATCGCAATCACGCGACTCTGCAACAAGTTTCTTAATCATAGGATGGTCGGCATAATCATCCAAAGTACCTCTGTAATAGGCGATTGTCATCATCCAATCGCGATTTACCTTATACTCTTTGCATCTAAGATTTTTCGCATCTAAGTCCAAGTAGTAGATTGAGGGTCTATCAAAAGATGATACAAAAGAAACTGCTTGTTCATAGTTCTCCCCTGTATAGAACCCTTGGCCAAAGTCATTGTTTGTCCTGCTCTTTTGAGCGCTTAACTCCCCTTCAATTACGCTCTTTGCACCATGCAAAAGAAGTTTATGGCCGGGCTTTAAATTTTCAAGCCACAGCATTTCCTTAAGTTTTCCAAGCTTAATATTATTTGAAAAAGCAAAACTATAAACAAGTTCAAGAAGCCTCTCGGATGGTTCAGTCTGCCCTGTTTCGTTTCTCGATATCGTAATCTGCTGCACGCCAAGCTTCTCAGCAAGCTCAGCCTGTGTCAGGCCAAGCATCTCTCTTATTGCCTTTATATCATTTGAAAAATAGAAATTCATATCATTCACCTCTGCAACTTCTTTATATCACATTACTTAAAGAAGTTCAATAACTTCTTTATATCACATTACTTAAAGAAGTTGTTATGGATAATAAAACTCCTGCCACTTTATGTAGCAGGAGTTTACATTATTATTCATAATAATGGTCCACTAACCTCGTCCCCCAGGCCATTAATTTCCGGCGGCTTCAAACAAAGCTCTGATTTCATCTTCGGTAAGAACCGAATCACCGTGAATATCTTTATTTAGCTGTGTAAGCACTGCCTGAATGTTTGCTTCCACATCTTCTTCTGATTCCTGAGTCGCAGGCTTGTTTGCAAACTCATCGGAAGCCGTAAGGGCTTCTTTGGGTTCTTCTGCGTAACTTACATCATTAATGATTCTGTCGATATCAAGGGTCGTGTTATTTGAAACGTTGATGGCGTTTTCTGCCAAGAACTTTTCGTAGTCGGCATTTGAAAGGTTTTCTCTCTCTCCATCGTCGTTTGCCCAGAAGGTGTTTGACTCTGCCTTTTTCTTTGGCTTTTCTTCCTGGGTGGCTTCTTCCGCAAGTTCCTGCATCCACTCTAAATATTCGGGATACGTTAGTACCCCGAATCTGTATTTATCCGCATAGCTCATCTTGACTTGCCATTTCTTAATAATGGGGCCTGTCGGCACCCCGAATGGATGAGGCACATTTACATATGCCTCCATGTCAAGCTTATACTGCCACCACTTTATGAAATTACTGGATGAGTAAAGTAAAGCCATACAATCATTTTACTCATCGGGGTTAATGATGCGTTAAAGTGAGCATCGCTTAGCGTTTCTTGAAAAGTACAAGCTCAGGGTTCTTGCCGCCTTCTTCATATGTAGCAACCATGATAAAGTCCATGCATGCAAGAATGCCAAAGCATCTGTCGCCACCAAATTCGCACTCTAACTGGTTGCCAAGGTATGTAACGTCATCTTTTAAAAACTTTACTTTCTCTCCACTTGGAAGTGGATACTCTAAATTTACAAAGCTTCCAACCAATGAATTTAAGCTTGTAACCTTGGGTAAACCTTCGATATGAAGATTGTTTATTTCATCTATAAGCTTACTCTTAAACTCTTCAAATTCTCCGTTGTCTGAAAGTTCATCGTATTTCTTCCAATAGTTAAGCTTCGGAAGTTCCTGTTTTAAGTATGCTCTTGCCTGCTCTTCAGTAAAGTTTTCCCCTACCATGTTTCCTACGCATACGTCAATTAAGCTATCCATATCATGGTACATAAATGTGCCGTCGGCATAGCACCACTGACAGTACTCTTCATTGGGGGTTCCGTCCTTATCTTTACTTATAATTGTATCTTCCAAGGGCATTCCGCAGCACTGACAGAATAACTGCCTTGGGGATCCAAGCAATGTATTTATTGAAACGTTATATACTTTTGAAAGTAATTTTAATGTCTCTGTATTTGGCACCGTCTCCCCGTTTTCCCAGCGTGAAACAGCCTGTCTTGTTACATATACTTTCTCAGCCAAGTCATCCTGGGAAAATCCATTCTTTGTTCTTAATTCATATAACACTTCTTTAGTTTCCATAGGTAATTCCTCCTCGCAAAATAAATTTTACTACGAGAGCATTTTAAAAGCACGCAACCGGCTGTTTACACATACAAAAAAGCCGAATTACTTCGGCTTTTTGTTACTAAAAGTTCTTTATGTCTTCCTGTGTAATGTAATCTAAGTTTAAGCCCTTCAATGTTTCTTTGCACTCCGCTGAATCCGTAGGCTTTATAACGATGCAGGCGTTTTCATCTTTAGTGGATAGCGCATACATATATTCAATGTTTATGCCGGCATCCGCTACCTTTAATAAGACATCCTGCAAAGAACCTACTGTGTGAGGAAGCTTGATTGCACAAACGTCCGTTAGGTGCGCTGACATTCCTGCTGCCTTAAGGGCTTCTTTTGCCTTTTCAGAATCATCCACGATCATTCTTAACATGCCGTAGTCGCTTGTATCTGCAAGGCTTAAAGAAACTATGTTGATGTTTTCAGCTTTTAAAACTTTAAGTGCGGAGAAAAGTCTTCCCGCAGCGTTTTCCAAAAAGACCGATACCTGCTTAATATACATATGAATTCTCCCTTTTAGTCAAATACTCGATTATCGACTACGTGAACGCTCTTACCCTCTGCTCTTGCCAAGGTCTTAGGCTCTACAAGCTTTACTTTAACCGCCAAACCGATAGCTGTCTTAATAACGCCTTCGATTCTCTTTGTAAGTTTTTCAAGCTCTTTGATTTCATCGGAGAAGAAACGTTCTTCAACTTCTACCTGTACTTCTATTGTATCAAGATTATTGACTCTGTCCACAACTATCATGTAGTGAGGTAAGATTCC
This sequence comes from Lachnospiraceae bacterium, assembly GCA_016291405.1. GTDB lineage: Bacteria > Bacillota > Clostridia > Lachnospirales > Lachnospiraceae > UBA1258. The sequence continues at coordinate 24,975 of JAEEXG010000012.1, read as the reverse complement.
GTCCATTTCAAGAAGGGCTGCTTCAATCTGTGAAGGGAATACATTAACTCCTCTAAGCACAAGCATATCATCCGAACGGCCCTTGAAGCGAGCGATTCTTGCTGTTGTTCTTCCGCATTCGCAGGGTGTTCTGTCGATGGATGTTAAGTCCTTTGTGCGGTATCTTATAAGCGGGATACCTTCTTTTGTAAGAGTGGTAAATACAAGTTCACCAAGCTCTCCGTCGGGTATAGCCTTTAACGTATCTCTTGATACGATTTCGGGAAGGAAATGATCTTCCTGGACGTGTAGACCTTTATGATAAATGCAATCGCATGCAACGCCCGGGCCCATGATTTCGGAAAGTCCGTAAATGTCAAAGCAGTTTACGTGAAGCTTTTCTTCAATCTGCTGTCTCATTTTTTCGGTCCAAGGCTCCGCTCCGCAGATTGCTGCGTGAAGCTTAATGTTATTTATATCACCCGACTCTTCCAATGTTTCCGCAATGTGAAGTAAATATGAGGGAGTACACATGATTGCGGTTGCATTAAAGTCTTTCATCATGGTGATAAGTTTCTTTGTGTTACCTGTAGACATGGGAACTACGGTAGCTCCTGCATTTTCTACACCGTAGTGAGCGCCAAGGCCACCGGTGAATAGTCCGTATCCGTAAGCTACCTGCACGATATCGTTTTTACCTACACCGCACTGAGTTAAAGCTCTTGTAACACATTCAGACCATATTTCAATATCACGTCTTGTGTAGCCTACTACCGTTGCCTTACCTGTGGTACCGCTTGATGCATGAATTCTTACGATTTCAGATTGAGGCGCTGCAAATAAACCGAAGGGATAGGTGTCTCTTAGGTCATCCTTTGTGGTGAAAGGAAGCTTCTCTAAGTCTTCTAAGCCTCTGATGTCACCGGGCTCCAAACCTACCTTCTGCATTTTCTTTCTGTAATATTCTACGTTGTGATATACGTAATTAACTTGCTTTTTAAGTCTTTCTCCCTGAAGAACACTAAGTTCATCACGGCTCATACATTCTTTTGCTTCATTCCAGATTTTCATTTTATTCTCCTCGCTATTAGTTAGTTGCGGGATAAACTGCTATTGCCCCAAACGGTGGTCTCCCACTCCCCGTTTGGGACTCAAAATTCGAATCCTTTAATGAATGCTTCTTTGTTAATATCAATTGTCTTAGGCGGAACGGTTTCTTCTATCACTTTAAGCCATTCTTCCTTAGTAAAGTCCATATGCTTTGCGGCAAGGCCAAGGACAATAATATTAAATACCTTTGAGTTTTTAAGCTTAAGTGCTTCGCCCATGGCGTCGATTGAATAAACCTTTATTTCCTTTGAAAGGTTTTCAAGAATGTTTTCAGGATACTTTGCTTCCCCTGTAACTACGGGCATGGGGTCGATTCGCTGGTCGTTTACAATTAAGACTCCGTCCTTTTTTAAGAAATGTGCATATCTTAATGCTTCCAATCTTTCAAAAGCGATAAGCACATCAGCGGTGCCTTCTTCAACGATAGGTTCATATACCTTTTCTCCGTAGCGAACAAAGGTAACAACTGAACCGCCTCTTTGGGCCATTCCATGAACCTCGGAAAGCTTAACGTCATATCCGCCCTTTAACATAATGCCACCAAGAATTCTGCTTGTTAAAAGTGTTCCCTGGCCGCCTACGCCTACGATCATAATATTCTTTGTTTCCATCGCGGCCTACCTTTCCACGCACTCGATTGCGTCAAACTTACACATCTGTTTGCAAAGTCCGCAACCGTTGCACATATTAATATCGATACTTATTGTTCCGTCTTCGTTCTTTGTTAAAGCGGGGCATCCGGGCTTTAAGCAGGCGCCGCACTTTTTACACTTTTCAGGTAAAGGCTTACATACATTAGGGAACTTCATGCCCTTAAGTAACGCGCATGGAGCCTTGCAAAGGATAACGGAAACTTCGTCCTTTTGAAGGGCTTCTTTTATGTTCTTTGTAAGTGCAGCCTGGTCGAAAGAAGAAACCTCTCTCACATCATCGATTCCCATTGCCTTACAAAGGTTGTAAATGTCTATTGCATATGTGGGCTCTCCCATAAGTGTCTTACCTGTTGCAGCATGGTCTTGGTGTCCCGTCATACCGGTTGTTGAGTTATCCAAAATTAAAACCGTGCCGGTTGCTTTGTTGTAGACCATGTTCATAAGGGAGTTAACACCTGTATGAAGGAAGGTTGAATCGCCAATAACGGCAACCCAGTCCTTAATGAATTCTTTTCCTTTGGCCTTTTCCATTCCGTGAAGTGTGGAAATGGATGAGCCCATACAAACTGCGGTATCAACCACATTTAAAGGAGAAACCGCACCAAGTGTGTAGCATCCGATATCTCCCGCTGCGTGAAGCTTAAGGTTTTTAAGAGCTGTGTACACGCTTCTGTGAGGGCAGCCGGGGCACAAAATAGGCGGACGGTTAGGCACACTTGCGGGGGCTTTGATTTCGGTTTCTTTCTTTAAATAAGCCCTTAACATGTTTGCGCTGTATTCGCCCTGAACTGTAAAGGCTTCTTTACCCACACACTCAATTCCCGCTGCCCTAACGGCCGTTTCGATAACGGGCTCAAGCTCTTCAAATACGATTAACTTATCGACTTTCTTTGCAAAGTCTTCAATCAATCCCATGGGAAGAGGATTTAACAAGCCAAGCTTTAAAACGGAGGCTTCGGGGCAAACTTCTTTTACATATTGATAAGCGATGCCGCTTGTGATAAATCCAAGCTTTGTATCGTTGATTTCGACTTTATTTATAGGCATTGTTTCGCCGTCTTTTGCCATTTCTTTTAAACGCTTTTCAACATAAACGTGGCGCTTTTTAGCCATAGCGGGCATCATTACGTTTTTAGCCGCGTTTCTTTCATAAGGCTTATCTGTAGGCTCCACTCTATCTTCCAATGTAACCAAGCCCTGGGAATGTCCAAGGCGGGTGGTGGTGCGCATGATAATGGGAGTATCATACTTTTCTGATAATTCAAAAGCATATTTAATGAAATCTTTTGCTTCCTGAGAATCGGAAGGCTCGACAACAGGAACCATTGCAGCCTTTGCAATCATTCTGGTATCCTGCTCATTTTGAGATGAATATAAACCGGGATCATCTGCAACAACAAGCACCATTCCGCCGTTTACTCCTATATAAGATACAGTATAAAGGGGGTCGCTTGCCACATTTAAGCCAACATGCTTCATCGAGCACATTGAGCGGGCACCCGCCATGGAAGCACCGATTGCCACTTCACAGGCAACCTTTTCATTAGGGCTCCATTCACTGTAGATTTCCTTATAATTAACAAGGTTTTCACTTATCTCGGTACTGGGAGTGCCGGGGTAAGCTGCGGAAACCTTAACGCCTGCTTCGTACGCGCCTCTTGCTATGGCCGCGTTTCCAAGCATGATCTTTTTCTCCACTTCCTAAACCACCTTTCGCATAGTGCTTTAACGATTTAAATCGCTGACTTTAATTGCCATTCTAGCATCATTTGCGTGATTTAGTCAAGTAAAGTACTCTAATTCCCTTACCATTGGCCTTTTCAGTTCGGTTTCTTTTTACATTTACTCTACAAACAAATCAATAAACATCTTCCGAATTCCTTTTATATCCAGTGGCGATTCTTTAGTTTCATATGTAATCAACAGGTTCTTTCCGATATAAATCCCGTTCGCCCTGTATTCATCCATCTTTATCAAATTGTTTTTCCTATAGCCTTCTTCATCCAAAAGTCCAAGGTGCTCAAGATACATTTCTTCCCTTTCTTTCTTGTTAAGAATGGTAAAATCGGGATAATATATCGCTCCGTTACGCAATTTTAGCGCCTGCTCATAATGATAAGGAATTCCTAAATCACATAAAATATCTGCAATAATCGACTCAGACTTAGAGCGCACCATTTCTCCTTTCTTTGTTTCGTATCGCTTATCTTCAGGCAAATACTGATTTGTCAAATAGTTTCTTTTTTCCCATTCTGCGGCATATTGATCGTCGCTTAAGATGTATGGTGAAATGAGGCACTGCCTCTCAAGCGGCAGATTATTAAAGGCATTGTCTGCATTTTCTTTTGAAAACACTTTTATACTTTTTTCAAGCCTTTCAAGCTCCTTTGTTGCAAGCATAAGGAAATCGGTATTGTAATCCTTTTGTGCAAGCTTTGAAGCCCTTGACCTTTCTTTCTTTAAAATGTACTTTCCTGAATTATCTCCCGGTTCCGTGACCTGATAGCATCTTAAATAGCCCTTATCTACGGATATTCTTAAATGCCCCTCCGGGAATGTGCCTTCCTCTTTTTGTGCTTTCTTGATTGCCTGCCTAAGCACTGCGGCCCTTTGATTCATAAGTTTAAGAATCTCTTTCATCTTGTCTCCTTTATAGGTTAATTAGTTTCTTTTCTATGGTAGCCCCGCGACCATCCGACTCATCCGTGTCCACTTCCCCTGAAAAAGGGGTGGAAATATTAACATTGTTGACTAAACACAGCTAATGACATTAATTTAGTCAACGATTTCTTTGATAATCAGCTCATATTTAAGTTCATTTTTGACTAAAAGCGGTTTCTTTCTTCTCTTTAGTCATAAACTCAGTACCTTACGGCAAGAATTCCTTTGATTTTTTTGACTAAAAGCCCCTGTTGTTCTTCATTTAGTCAAAAACAGGCTTTGAGGCCATCGCAAAAAGGTCGATATGTTTGACTAAATCAAGTGCGCAAAGCGCGCTTAGTCAAAAAAGCCACCGAAGCGGCAAAACAAAGAGAAAGAAACTTTGACTAAATAAAAAAGCTAGCCCCCTTTTAGTCAAAAAGAACCCATAACATCAAAAAGCCCGAAGCATCAAAAGCCCGAAGCATCAAAAGCCCGAAGCATCAATAAAAAATGAGATTGTAGCCTTGCAAAAAGGCTTAACGCAGTGCCGGGAACGGCACTCCGCTTGAAATCATTAAATGGTTTCGGCCGGAAACGGCCGAAACATCATAATAAACAATATAAAATAATCGACATTAAATCAAGTACTATCTATTTAACATCGGGAAAATGGATATTAATATCTGGCCGCCGAAATAGAAAACCAAAGAAAGCAAGGACCAGTAATACCCTGTTTTAAAGACCTTGTTTCTTGCAAGAAGCCAGTCTGAAATAACTAAGAAGCAGGCTCCGATGCCAAGAATCATGTTTTCGGGTTTAAAAGAAATGATAAGGGGAATCGACAATGCGAAGGTGGCGCTTATGACAAAGTTATAGGATAAAAGAGCTAAGCGATACTTTTTCCCAAGCTTTTTAAAGGTTAAGATTACGCCGGCTAGCGCCAAAACCACATATACGGACAAAGAAATTATATTAAAGCCTCCTCCTATTAATATAATGGAAGCTACGTATACTAAGTGGCCTGCCAAAAACAAAAGGCCGCCTTTTAAGAATCTAATCTCTAATACAATGTCTCCGATGGCACAAAGAAACATTCCTATAAAAAGAAGCAATTCTTTATAATCAAATTCTTTCCATATATATGAAAGGATTAAAGTTGCCAAGAATACAAGAAGGGGCACGCCGATACAAGCGGCCTTCCAGAAAAGCTTTTTTCTTCTGGGTGTGTGGTCGTATTTGCAGAGAGTGTATTTTGGAACCAATAAAATTAAATCGGTCACATATAACATTGAAATAACAAGCATCACTATATAAATCATATTAAGTCCCCATAAATGTTATTTCCTTAATTATAATTTTTTATCACTTTCCTTTCAATACTTTTAACATTCCTGCGATTTAACGTATAAAAGTGTCGCACTGTAAAAGTTTACCTTGACAGAGTGAAAGAATTGTATTAATATGCATACCAACAACAATTTAACACTTTGAAACATGAAAGTGATATTAGGAGGAATTGTTATGAAAAAGAGTTTGAAATTTGCAAGCTTAGTTTTAGCTGTATCAATGGTTGCAGCTTCATTAAGCGGATGCGGCGCAGGCGCATCATCAAGTGATACCTTCAAAATCGGCGGTATCGGACCTATCACAGGAGGCGCTGCTATTTACGGACAGGCTGTTATGAACGGCGCACAGATCGCAGTTGACGAAATTAACGCTGCAGGCGGTATTAACGGACACAAGATTGAGTTCTCATTCGAAGATGACGAACACAACCCTGAAAAGTCAGTTAACGCTTACAACACATTATTAGATAAGAAGATGCAGATTTTGGTGGGAACAGTTACTTCCGCTCCCTGTATCGCAGTTGTAGACAAGGCTAACGCAGACAACGTATTCATGCTTACACCTTCAGCTACAGCAACAGAAGCTATCGCAAAGGACAATGCATTCCGTGTTTGCTTCTCAGATCCTAACCAGGGTACAGAAGCTGCTAAGTACATCGGTGCTAAGAACCTTGCTACAAAGGTAGCTATTATCTTTGATAACTCAGACCCTTACTCATCAGGTATTAAAGATAACTTTGTAAAAGAATCAGCTAACCAGAACTTTGAAGTAGTTGCTCAGGAAGCTTACACACAGGACTCTAACACAGACTTCTCAACACAGCTTCAGGCTACAGTAGATTCAGGTGCAGACTTACTCTTCTTACCCATCTACTACCAGGATGCTTCAAACATTTTATCCCAGGCCGCTCAGAAAGAAATTGATATCGCAGTATTCGGATGCGACGGATTTGACGGAATCTTAGGACTTGACGGTTTTGATACTTCACTTGCTGAAGGCGTTCTTCTTTTGACACCTTTCTCAACATCTTCTACAGATGAAAAGACACAGGCCTTTGTTAAGGCTTATGAAGCTAAGTGTAACGGACTTACACCTAACCAGTTCGCTGCAGATGCTTATGACGCAGTATACATTGTGAAGGCTGCAATCGAAAAAGCTAACCTTGCTCCCTCTGCTTCAAACGCTGAAATCTGCGACGCATTAAAGAAAGCAATGACAGAGATCTCTTACACAGGTCTTACCGGTTCAGACATCACATGGGGTGCTGACGGTGAACCTAACAAGGCTCCTATCGTTGTAGAAATCAAAAACGGCGAATACGTAGTACTTGACTAATCATTTTATCCACAATGGCGGTGGGAGTTGCATAAGCAACTCCCACTGTTTGTTTTAAATTACAGACCTTTAGTTTTTACTTTATTGAATAAATATCACGTGCTATAATTAAAAAGATATATTTTCGGTTCTAAACATTATAAAGAAGGAATTAGATTATGAGTTTTCTTACAAACATCATTAACGGAATAAGCCTTGGAAGCGTTTATGCCATAATAGCCCTTGGCTATACGATGGTTTACGGAATCGCTAAGATGCTTAACTTTGCTCACGGAGACATCATCATGGTGGGCGCTTACGCTGTGTTCTTAATCACAAGCGCTCTTGGCTTTAACCCTCTTGTCACAGTGCTTATTGCAATGTTTCTTTGCACTTTCCTTGGAATCACAATCGAAAGAATCGCATACAAGCCTTTAAGAAATGCAGGCTCTCCCCTTGCGGTGCTTATTACCGCAATCGGCGTAAGTTACCTCTTACAAAACTTAGCCCTCATTTTATTTGGTGCGGATGCTAAGGTATTTAAATCAGTGATTAGTCTTCCCCCTGTAAAGCTTTTTGGCGGACAGATAACCATCACAGGCGAAACCTTGGTTACAATCATTCTTTGCATCATCATTATGACAGCGTTAACGATATTTGTTGGAAAAACAAAGGCAGGCCAGGCAATGCTTGCTGTATCCGAAGATAAAGGCGCGGCTTCCTTAATGGGAATAAACGTAAATGCGACCATCGCATTAACCTTTGCTATCGGTTCAGCCCTTGCTGCTGTTGCGGGCGTGCTTCTTTGCTCATCATATCCTTCATTAACACCCTATACAGGTTCAATGCCCGGTATAAAAGCCTTTGTGGCTGCGGTATTCGGAGGTATCGGTTCAATTCCCGGAGCTTTTATCGGCGGCATTATTTTAGGTATTCTTGAAACACTTGCGAAAGCTTATATTTCAACCCAGCTTTCAGACGCTATCGTGTTTGCGGCTTTGATTATCGTGTTACTTGTAAAGCCTACAGGAATACTTGGTAAGAAAATAATGGAAAAGGTCTAAGGAGGCAGCATGAAAACATTAATAAACAAATTTAACTCCGACAAAACCTTTAAACAAAATACAATAACCTACGCAATCGTGATTGTGGCTTACATTCTTTGTCAGTCTTTAATCCTGGGCGGTGTAATGTCAAACTCCATGAAGGGTTTGCTTATTCAGTTTTGCTATTACATCATAATGGCGGTTTCATTAAACTTAACCGTTGGTATCCTTGGTGAATTAAGCTTGGGCCATGCAGGCTTTATGTGTATCGGTGCTTTTACCGGTGCCATCCTTTATAAGACATTGGGAGAAGTGCTTACCTTTAAGCCTCTCTTACTTCTTATCTGCATTGTGGCAGGCGCTTTGCTTGCAGGGTTATTTGGATTCTTAATCGGCATCCCCGTTTTAAGGCTTAAGGGTGACTACCTTGCAATCGTAACCCTTGCCTTCGGCGAAATCATTAAAAACGTTTGCGCCGCAGTTTTCCTTGGAAAAGATTCAAAGGGCTTTCATATTTCATTAAAGGATCAGGCAGCTCTTAACTTAGAAGACTCGGGCGAAATGATAATAAAGGGACCTTTGGGAATTACAGGTCTTTCCTTTACGGTTTCTTTTACAGCATGCGTAATCTTAGTGCTCATTACTTTGATTATCGTATTAAACTTAGTTAATTCACGCACAGGCCGTGCGGTTATGGCTATAAGAGATAACAGAATTGCCGCAGAAGCTACAGGCATTAACGTTACTAAATATAAAATGCTTGCCTTCACCATTTCCGCGGCTTTGGCAGGTGTTGCAGGAGTTTTGTACGCAAGCTCCCTTTCAACCCTTGCTTCGTCAAGCAAAAACTTTGGATACAACATGTCAATCATGATCTTGGTTTACGTAGTGCTTGGCGGAATCGGAAACATAAGAGGCTCCGTTATCGCAACAGTTATTTTGGTACTTTTACCCGAGAAGCTTCGCTTCTTAAGTAACTATCGTATGCTTATTTATGCGGTTGTATTAATCGCAATGATGCTTATAAACTGGTCTCCTTCAGCAAGAGCCAAAAGAGATGTTCTTCTTTCAAAGATCAATATCTTTAAAAAGAAAACGGATGAAAAGGAGGTACAGTAATGGCTAAAGAAATGCTTTCTGTAAACAACTTATCCATTTCATTCGGTGGACTTCGTGCCGTTGATGAATTTAACTTAACAATCAACGAAGGTGAATTGTACGGTCTTATCGGTCCTAACGGAGCAGGTAAAACCACAGTATTTAACTTGCTTACAGGCGTTTATAAGCCTGATGTTGGAATCATTAAGCTTGACGGAAAAGATATTACCGGTCAGCCTACAATTGCCATCAACAAAGAAGGTATTGCAAGAACCTTCCAAAACATCAGACTCTTTTCCGATATGAGCGTTTTGGATAACGTTAAGGTAGGACTTCATAACAGATTTGAGTATTCTACCCTTTCTGCTGTTTTAAGGCTTCCAAAGTACTTTAAAGTCGAAAAAGAAATGAATGAAAAGGCTATGGAGCTTTTAAAGGTATTTGATTTAGACAAAGAAGCCGATTTAAAAGCCTCTCAGCTTCCTTACGGTAAGCAAAGAAAACTTGAAATAGCAAGAGCTCTTGCCACAGACCCTAAGCTCTTACTTTTGGATGAGCCGGCTGCGGGCATGAACCCCAATGAAACAAAGGAATTGATGGAGACAATTTCTTTCATAAGAAAGAACTTTAACTTAACCATTCTTTTGATTGAACACGACATGAAGTTGGTTTCCGGAATATGTGAAAGACTTACTGTTTTAAACTTTGGTCGCGTGCTTTGCGAAGGCCCCACATCTGAAGTTTTAAACAATCCCGAAGTTATTACGGCTTATTTAGGAGAATAAAAATGGCAATGCTTAGCGTAAAAGACCTCCATGTACACTACGGTGTTATCGAGGCAATAAAAGGAATAGATTTTGAAGTAAATAAAGGCGAAGTTATTGCCCTTATCGGCGCAAACGGTGCGGGAAAGACCACCACTCTTCACGCCATAAGCGGTCTTATTCAGGCTTCCAAAGGAACGGTTACATTTGAAGATAAAGACATAACAAATGTGCCGGGGCATAAAATCGTAAGCATGGGCATGGCACACGTTCCGGAAGGAAGAAGAGTATTCCAGGAATTAAGCGTTTTACAAAACCTTAAAATGGGTGCTTATACCAGAAAAGATAAAAAAGAAATTGAAGAAACCCTTGAAATGGTCTACACCCGCTTCCCTCGCCTTAAGGAAAGAAAGAACCAGCTTGCGGGTACATTATCGGGCGGTGAGCAACAGATGCTTGCCATGGGACGAGCTTTGATGAGCCATCCTTCCATCATTCTTATGGACGAGCCTTCAATGGGCTTATCTCCTATCTTTGTTAATGAGATTTTTGATATTATAAAAGAAGTAAGTGCAAGCGGCACAACGGTTTTATTGGTTGAGCAGAATGCTAAGAAGGCTTTATCAATTGCAGACAGAGCCTACGTTCTCGAAACCGGTAAGATTGTGCTTGAAGGAAATGCTAAAGATCTTTTAAACGATGATTCTATTAAGAAAGCTTATTTGGGCGAATAAGGAGGCACTTAAATGAAAAAATTCGTTATCACCATCGCAAGACAGTACGGTTCCGGCGGACGCACCATCGGACAGATGCTTGCAAAAGAACTTGGCGTAGAGTATTACGATAAAGACCTCATTACAAAGGCCTCAGAGGAAAGCGGAATAAACGTAGCCTTATTTGCAAACGCTGATGAAAAGTCAGGTAAAGTATTTAGGCTCTTTAAGAAAAAGCGTTACGGCGGAAAGGTGTTAAATCCTTCCGATTCACGTTTTACAGGGGAAGAAAACCTGTTTAACTACCAGGCTAAAATAATAAAGGATTTGGCAGATAAAGAATCCTGCATTATCATAGGCCGCGCCGCAGACTACATCTTAAAAGACAGAGATGATGTAATAAGCGTATTTGTGCACGCTCCCATGGACTTTTTGATTGAACAGGCAGGGAAAAAGCACTCCATGAGCAAAAAGGAGCTTGAAAAGTATATTATAAAGACAGACAAGGCAAGAGCCGACTACTACTACTCTCACACCAAGCGTCAGTGGACGGATGCAAGAAACTACGATCTTTGCCTTGACTCTTCAAAGCTTGGATTTGAAAAGTGCGTGGAAGAAATAAAAGCATATATGGATGTTAAGTTTAAATAGTGTTTATTGACACTCTAACGGGTGTTAGATAATATGAATTTGGGGAAAAAACTATTTGAAAGGGTTACAAGATGAAAAAGAAAGACACTAAGCAACTTTTAAAAGATGCGGCGCTTGACTTTATTTCTGACCATGGATATGAAAGCACATCCATAAGAGACCTGGCAAAAGCTGTGGGAATCAAGGAAAGCTCCTACTATCACCACTTTAAAAGCAAACACGAAATCTTAGATAACATCATTGATGAATTTGAAGAAAAGGCCGAAGGTATTTTTAAAGAAATCATCGACGCCATTCCTAAATCAGAAGAAGTAAAGGCTGTTTTGGATCTTTCTTCTTTTGACTGGCTTTCAAACATCTACATTACGAAATACCTCTTTGACCCCTATTTTAATAAGGTTTTAAGAGTGCTGATGCTTGAACAGGTTCACGATGATGAAGTACTTGAAAAATACAACAAATGGCTCTTTGAAAAGCCTTTGGAAATAACCAAAGAAACCTTTAAGGCAATGGAGGGTAAATCGAGTCAGTCCCAGGCAAATGCAGCCCATTGTAATCTTGTTTTAAACTCCTACTTAACAAAGCTTACATTTGTTTATGCCCTTTCGGGTAAACTCACTGATGATAAAAAGATAAAGTTTTCAAAGGATATCTACAAAGTAATCTTTGATATCACAAAAGGACTTTTTAACGAATAATTTTGAATTAAAAAACGCAGGATTTTCATCCTGCGTTTTATTTTTGTATTAATCTTCTTTCTTAGGTAACACAACCTGGATGTGAACATCGTCAAGCTGCTTTTTGTCTACCTCTGAAGGTGAGCCCATCATTAAGTCCTGAGCATTCTTGTTCATAGGGAAAGGAATGATCTCACGGATTGTCTGATCTGCTGTAAGAAGCATAATCATACGGTCAACACCGGGTGCAATACCTGCGTGCGGAGGAGCTCCGTAGCAGAATGCATTGTACATAGCGGGGAACTTAGCCTTAACGGCATCTTCACCAAGACCTACAATCTTAAATGCTTCAATCATGATTTCGGGATCATGGTTTCTAACGGCACCTGATGATAATTCAATACCGTTTACAACAAGGTCGTACTGGTAAGCGTTGATTGTTAAAGGATCCTCTTCCAAAAGCGCTTTCTTTCCGCCCTGAGGCATTGAGAAAGGATTGTGGCAGAATTCGATCTGTCCGCTTTCTTCACCGATTTCATACATAGGGAAGTCTACGATCCAGCAGAATTCATATCTTTCTCTGTCGATACAATGATCGATCTTGTTACCAAAAATCTTGATTACGGCACCGGCTGTCTTCTGAGCCACAAGCTTCTTTCCTGCTGTTACTGCAACAAAGTCACCTGTTGTTAAATTAAGTGCCTTCTTGATTTCGTCTTTCTTTTCCTGTAAGAACTTTGAAATACCGCCTACAAGTTCTCCGTTTTCATCTACCTTAAACCAGTAAACCTTATTGGCTGTGGTAACGAAAACTTCATCTATCATGGCATCGATTTCTTTACGTGTGTTTGTAAAGTTATCAATCTTAACTGCCTTAATTACGTTTCCTGCAAATGCTTCAAATCCGCAATCTGAAAGTAAATCTGTTACATCATCTACATGAAGCTTGATTCTAAGGTCAGGCTTATCGGAACCGTACTTTTCCATTGCTTCGTTGTATCCGATTCTTGTAAAGGGAGCCTTTGAAGCTACGCTGTATGTTCCGTACTTTTCAAATATGGGAGGAAGTACATCCTCGATAACCGCAAATACGTCTTCCTGAGAAGCAAATGCCATTTCCATATCAAGCTGATAGAATTCACCGGGTGAACGGTCGGCTCTTGCATCTTCGTCTCTGAAGCAGGGAGCAATCTGGAAGTATCTGTCGAATCCTGCTGTCATAAGAAGCTGTTTAAACTGCTGAGGAGCCTGAGGAAGGGCGTAGAACTTACCGGGGTGATTACGTGCAGGCACGAGGTAATCTCTTGCTCCTTCGGGGCTGGAAGCCGTTAAAATAGGTGTTGTGATTTCCAAGAAATCGTGATCTGTCATTGCCTTTCTTAAATCGGCAACAATCTTAGAACGAAGCACGATTTTTCTCTTAACATCCGGATTACGTAAATCCAAATATCTATACTTTAAACGAGTGTTCTCATCAGCCTCTCTTGAACGGTTGATTTCAAAGGGAAGTTCGTTGTAAATGCACTTACCGAGCACTTCCACTCTTTCGGGAACAACTTCGATATCGCCTGTAGCAATTTTATTGTTCTTGCTGGAACGTTCTCTAACCACACCTTCAACCAAAAGTGTAGATTCGCAGTTTACGCTTAAGAACTTTTCCATCATTTCTTCTGTTTCGGGAACTATCTGTGTGGTGCCGTAAAAGTCTCTTAAAACCACAAAACCTAAGTTTTTTGAAACTCGGCGGATATTTTCATACCATCCAACCAAGGTAACACGTTCACCCACATTTTCGATCCTTAACTCATTACAATTATGTGTTCTTGACTGTGTCATATTTCCTCCACGCTAAACGCTTTATTAATCGAAAAACATCTTATTTATCCTACCTTTTTTAAGGACAAACGTCAATATTAAAGTAATAGAAAGGAGTAAACCGATGCTTCGATTTACTCCTTTTGTCTAATTATCAGCCATTGTTTGAATTGCTTTGAGGCTTTGCTTCTTTTTCAGTTTTTGAATAAAGAAACGTGTCTCTTTTTGTTTCAAGCTTAAAGCTTCCGCTCTTTGTGTAATCAGCCGCTGAGTCGTTTTTGTAAACGCTTGTAAGCTGACCCTTTAAAGACATTGCCGTAATAAATGCGGCAAGTAACCCGATAGACAGAGCTATTATAATGGCCTTAACCCAGTCAAAATCCGATGTGGGAGTGCCGGTCAAAGAAACTATCGTAAGTATCGTATTCATTTGTAAGCCTCCTACATAACAAGATTTAAAACAAACTGTGCAACCAAAGCAATTACCGAGGTGATTGCAAAGGTTCTAAAGAAATACTTCCAAAACAGACCTTTGTCACAAGGAAGGTTACCGACAAATTTACCGGTTTGACCGTTCATTGCAAAGACAAATTTTTGTCCGTTCCAGTTTGTATTTAATATCCATACAGGATATAAAGCATACTTGGCTGTAGCATTTTTAAGTCTAAGGCTTGTTCCTTCAATGTCTACGGAGTCATAGCCTTCAACGGTTCTTGTAAAGGCATTTATCGTAGCTACCTTTACTCTCTCGTTTGCTCTCTCCTGTGACTGAACGTCGGTAACGTCATACTTATCTGCCATGTAGCCGGCTAAATAAGCTGCATTAAAGGAAGTTGCTTCCTTAAACTTAAAGGGCTCTAAGGACTCCATCAAGGTATCGTCCATTTTTGAAGAGCCGTCAACGGGAACTTTTTCAAAGGCTATCTTACCGGCTCTTGATACGCTAAAGTAATCAGTCCTTTTGTAATTAAACTTTGAATCGTCCCATCTTGTAACCTTCGTGGCTTTATAACGAAGCTTTGCGTCTACGTCAGTATCAAAAAGCCAGTAAGGCACGTAAATTCCTTTTATTTCTTCAATGTGCTGTTCACTGCTAAAGCTCTTTGGAAGAAGTTTCTTTCCCTTTAAATGGTTCTTCATCTTTTCCATTGCAGCTTCTTTATCAAGTTTAAAAGGAATTACAAAATCAGGCTTTAAAACGCCGCTTAACTGTCCTTTTAACACAACGGGGTTACCGCAGTAGGGACATGAGGTGGCGGCTGTGGTGGCATCAGTAATGATTTCTCCGCCACAGGATTTGCAGGAATAGGAATTGATACCGTTAGTCTCACCTTCCTGCCACTCTTCTCCTGCCTGAGACTGCCAGGTGTAATCATCGCTTCCTTCGTCCTTAATATCTTCGTCAAAAGATTTTAAGGCGTCCATCTCAAACTCAGTGTCGCAGAAAGGACACTTAAGCTTTTGAAGTGTCGAATTGAATTCAATCGCCCCGCCGCAGCATGGGCATTTATATTCCTGTAAGTCTGCCATTTTAATCTCCGATTTTACTGTTTGTCGTCATCTGTAAAGGGATCGCCGCACTGAGGACAGAACTTAGGAGGATTTGTGGGATCTTCCGGTGTCCAACCGCACTTGTCGCACTTGTATAAAGGTGCGCCTGCAGGTCTCTTTGCTCCGCATGATGAGCAGAAATTGCCCTGGTTAACTGCGCCGCAAGAACATGTCCAACCCTGAACCTGTGCACTCTGGCCTGCGGGAGCCTGCTGTTGCTGACCCATCTGGAAAAGTGAAGCTGCGTTTACGCCGCCCATTCCCTGAGCCATGTTCATTCCCATAAAGCCGTTCATTGCGCCGTTTGCATTATTTGCAGCTGCTCTCATAGCATCAGCCTGTGCTGAAACCAATGTACCTGCAGCCATATTTGCGTTTGAATTGAAAGCTGCTCTCTGAGCATCCTGAATAAGCTGAAGATCCTTGTCGCTTACTACGGGAGGTGCCATTGCAATGCTTACAATTGAAATACCTCTTAACTTTGTCCACTTATCGGATAAAGCTTCTCTCATGGCATCAGCCAAAAGAGGATTGTCGCCTGTAATCTGGTCGGGCATCATTCCTTGAGCGGATAATGCTGCAAGACCTGTTGAAAGTGAAGCGATAAATTCAGCCTTTAATGTAGAATCAATCTTATCTCTTCTGTACTGATTTTCTACGTTACCGCAAACGTTTGTGTAGAAAAGAAGAGGATCTACAATCTTATATGTGTAGATACCGGAACACTTAAGCGTGATGTTTAAGTTTAATCCGATTTCTTTATCACTGATCTTAAAGTTTACGGGGTTTGCGGTACCGAACTTATTGTCAATGATTTCTTTTGTATTAAAATAATAAACTCTTTGATCCTTTGCGGTATCGCCACCGAATGTGAAACGCTTACCCATTGTCTTAAAGGATTCAACGATGCTTTCTCCCAAATTACCTGCAAAAATTGAAGGTTCTGATGAAGTATCGTATGTAAACTGACCGGGCTCGGCACAGATTTCAACTACCTTACCCTGCTCAACGATAATCATACACTGACCGTCTGCTACTACGATTCCTGATCCGTTTGAAATTACGTTGTCAGAACCCTTGTTATTCTTAGAACGCTTAATTCCCTTTGTAACCAATACACTTTCATCCATTGAGTCACAAACAAAGAACTCTTTCCACTGATCCTGAAGTGTGCTCATTGCTGCCTGTCCGGCAACACCTAAAACAGATTTAATTAATCCCATTTAGTATCTCCTTTCGCCTTTAGAGTTTAACCCTAATTTGCCTCATAGGTATTGTATCGTACATTCTCAAGAATATCAAAGATTTTAATAAAAAAAACCACCTTAATGGGTGGTTTTTTATGTATTTTGATTAAAATCCCGGAACAATCAGCTTCTGTTCCACCGCATCGATGGCAAGCTGATAGCGATTTGAATATCCTGCCTTTTGAAGCATGTTGTTTATATGAAACTTAACGGTATTTTCACTCATGCATAAGTCTTCCGCAATATCTTTGTTTAGCTTACCGTTACAAAGCTCTCTTAAAACCTTCATTTCCATAGGTGTAAACTCTACGCTTTTTGCATTTCCTATGGTGATTGCGGGTGTAGAATCGGGATATACATGCTCTCCGTTCATTGTACGGTTCATGATATCAAGAAGCCCAAACTCTCCAAGCTCTTTATACCAAAAGCTCTCGCATCCGGCTTCTTTTGCCTTTTCTAAGAAAGAAGCTTCGGGAAGGCTTGTGGCAATTATAATCTTAATGTCGGGAAACTCTTTCTTTATGTTCTTTGCGGCTTCAAGACCGTTTTCTCTGTTCTTTGTGTAAACGTCCATGATTACAAGGTTAACGCTTGTACGCATGCAAAAGGGAAGAGCCGCATTTGCGTTTTCCAAAGACCCTGCAAGATTATAATCTTTACTTTCGTTTATTATTCTTTCAAAAAGAATTCGGATTGTGGCAGCATCATCCACTATCAATACATTTGTCATTTTAGTCTCCGTTTCAAGTTATTTTTTAAGTATTGCCAATATTCTTACTCTACCGTTTGCTATTATCTTTAGTTCGCCGTTTCTTTCTTCAATTGCTTTTCTTAAAGAAGAAAGTCCGCCGCCTTCTTTAATTGAATCAACCTTTTTCTTTCCGTCATCTGAAATCTGAATATGGTAAGAATCGGGCCTCTCCAAGGTGTTTACCGTAATGTTGTCGGCGTATGCGTGACGGATTGAATTATACATTGTCTCTCTTACAAGCCTTACCGCCAAGGGGTCTTCCTTAGGGAAGTTACCCTTAAATTCAAGGTTTACGTTAAAGGACTTAGCCTGAGAAACTAGGTCTGCATAGCCGCTTCCTTCGTTTGTCTTACTCTCCAAAAGGTTCTTTTCAAAAGCGCCTATGGTGTTTGCCCATCCGTAAACTATATTCTGAACGCTTTCTTTTGAAATGTCATCACTTCTTAAGGCTTTTCTTGTCCTTAATATTGCGTTTCCAAGCTCATCGTGAATACGGATTTTATAGTTAAGAAGCTCTTCGTCGTTTCCTGTTTCGGAAATGCTTCTAAGCACTCTTCCAAGGCTCTTTTGAAGGGTTGATAAGCGCTTGTTCTCTTTCTCCGCATTAAGGGTCTGCTTATATAGGACAGTCACATCCTTAGCAAGGATTTCATTGTAGTTACAATCAGTATCCTTTATAAGGCCTCTGTTAAAGCTCCAGACCGTTCCGTCCTTAAACAAAAATGCGGGGCTCTGGGTAAAGTCAATTCGTTTACAAACGTCATTTTTTTCAAAAGAAATTATATCTTCCCAAAACTTGTTTCCGTTATAAGGATAATACTTAAAAATGCGCTTTGATAAGGCAGCCATTTTTCTGTTTGTAAGAATGATTCTTCCGGTTCTGTCAAAATAAATCATTCCGCAGTCAACTTCGTTTACCGCATTAAAGATTGAAGAACGGGAAATGGAAGTACGGGCAAGCCTTATTTCAACCACCAGACTTATGACGCAGTACATAGCCATAACCGCAGGGATTAAGAAAAAGTAATCCATGGGAAGCTTTAAAAAGCGGGATAAATATTCGGGCATTTCGTTGCCTCTTATAATTTCAAGGCAGATTCTGTATTCTAGGAAGCCCATAAAGAAGAACGCGGCATTTATAAATGCGGACCATGCTCTCCTTGCCCTGTACCACTTAACAAAAATTTGTACGATAAGCACAGCCATCAAGACCACAATTATGGAAGCAACAATTTCTGCAAGTTCTACAAGTGTCATGCTTTGCTACCTCCTTCCTTGGGACCGTATATGTCAAAAGAAAGGGTAATGTCTTCTTTTGTGTTTTCAAATTCAAGGCTAACAACGCCTTTGTCTTTTAACTTAAATTCCTTTGAAACGGGTGATGCCACATCATCCTTATATAAAAGATTTGCGGTAAGCCTAAAGGAAAATTCGCTCTTTGCAAGTATTACGGTAACAGACTTAATGTAGTCGATGTACGCCTCTATGGCTTCTTCAAATATTTCGTAAATTAAATCTGCCATGGGATAATCTAAGTCTGAAATATTGTTAAACACAAAGCCGGCTTCAAGACCTGCGTCATTTAGGTTATCAAAAGATTCCCTGAAACAAAGCTTTAATTCATCGGTAAAGTCGCCAATGTCCTGCTCACTTAACAAAAGAAGGTTACTTTTTCTTTTTATAAATACACCGCATAAGTCTATCTTTATTAAAAGCTTTCTTAAAGCAACAGAGTCTTCCTCGGCGCCTGCATATTTAATCAGATTATCAAGGTATTTTAGCTTTTCAGAAACATTAGAAAATGTGATGTCGTATAAATGGTTTTTAGCGGCAATCCTTTGCTGCTTTTTCTCTATTTCAATGTTTTCTTCCAAAGTCGCGGTTGCTTCTTTTATGGCGTTTTTGGTTTCAAGAAGCTTTGTGTATGCTTTGTGGATTTCATTTACGTCTCTTTCCCAGATTGCGTATCCTCCACGAATAGGCATGGAAAGAAGCTCCGTTCCTTCATTAGGCTTTATAAGTCTGTGGCTTTTAAGCTCGTTTATTTCGTAATCCGTAAGGCTTCTTGCGTCAAAAGAAGCGTATCTGGTGCGGCCTTTGTTATCAACAACGCTTACCTTTGCTCCTGAATGGTTAAAGCACCAGCGATACTCCATGTTTGAAGGTATCATTTCGGTTAAAATAAGGCTTTCCCAGAAGCCTATAGCAAATACGCAATACCCTGCCGTAAATTCAACGAACACTCTTATTCCGTTCAATTCTTTAAAGAAATAAATAAGGCAATAAGCAAGGCCC
This sequence comes from Lachnospiraceae bacterium, assembly GCA_016291405.1. Taxonomy (GTDB): domain Bacteria; phylum Bacillota; class Clostridia; order Lachnospirales; family Lachnospiraceae; genus UBA1258. The sequence continues at coordinate 5,321 of JAEEXG010000012.1, read as the reverse complement.
AATGTCACAACGGCGTAAGGGGTGAGCCTTCTTATATCAAATTTAACATCCGTATATTTGGGAAGCCTTAAAATGGCGCACAGAATAAGGATTCCTATCCAGGCAGAAACTATGTAATAACCCAATAAATGAGCGCCGTCAGCCGAATCCTTTGTAACCTGAAAAACCATCCTATGGATATCGTTTGTAAGCACAAATGCACCCATAAAGACGGTTATTGTAAAGATAATGGCTTTTCTAAGAGCAAAGAACTCTTCGTTCTTTTCCGAAAGAGTGTCTGCCGCCATGTATACACAATATGATAGTGTCAGAAGGGGAATGTAGTAGCAATACCAAAGAAACCGTTCGATATCAACGGAGGCAACCACATACCATTTTATAGTTCTTATAACCACCCAAACGATCATTGCAAAACAGGAAACAAGCATGTATCTTCTTACTTCCATGTTCATGATCCTTTTCATTACGTTTAAGCCCCAATAAGCCAAAAGACTTTCATATATGATAAAAACAAATATGTTTACAGAGTCTCTTGCATACTGTGAGGACACACTGATTGCTCTTAATACTGCGGCAAACAGTATAAGAGAAAGAACCATTACTGTATTAAAAATAACTCTTTTAAATAGTCTTGGATTCATCGTTTCTTTGTCCTTAAGTGTCTTACGCTAGTAATTATGTCAGAATTTAAAGGCTTTTTCAACAAAGGAAAAAAGGCAAAAAGAAAGCGTAACTTATGTAAACTGGTCGCATAAGTTACGCTTATTCTTATTTAAAGTTAGATACGTACTCAAGGAATATTTCTTTAGGTATGGGCTTTGAATAAAAGTATCCTTGAGATACGTCGCCTTTGAATCGATGAATCATGTCCACATTATCCTGATTTTCAACACCTTCCACTACTATCGATGCGTGAAGGTCGTGAATCATCTTTGCTATGGAGCCTATAATGATTTCATCCTTTTCAGCTTTTGTAAGTTCCCTCATAAATACCATATCAAGCTTTACAACATCGAAAGGAATGTGCATTAGGGAGTTAAGGGACGAATAGCCGCTTCCAAAGTCATCGATTTCTACTATAAAGCCATATTCTCTTAACTTTTCAAGGGTTGATACAAGTGAATCTTTACCGTTTACAAGTGCACTTTCCGTTACTTCCACGTGAAGCTTCTCAACGGGAATCTTGTACTTTTCAACTAAGTTTATAAGGAAGTCGCAAACGTCAAAACTCATGATATCAACTCTTGATACGTTTATGGAAATATGTCCGTCATAAACGCCTCTGTCCATAAACTCTCTTATTGTTGATGCAGTTTCTTCCCACACATATCTGTCTAGCTTAGTGATATATCCGTTATCTTCAAACAAGGGGATAAAATCTCCCGGGAAAACAAGTCCCAAAATAGGATGATTCCATCTAACCAAAGCTTCCGCTCCGCACACCCTGTTTTCTTTCATGTCAATTTGAGGCTGAAGCACAATGAAGAACTCTTTTTTATCGATGGCAGCTCGCATTTCTTCACGCATAAGCTGATATCTTCTTTGCTCTTCCGCCATTTCTTTTGTGTATTCCAAAACCGGAGTATCCACTTTCTTCTTACACTTATCAAGGGCAAGCAAAGCTCTTTCATAGTAGTAGCCTATGGGGCGCTTTTTGTCATTCATGACCACAAAGCCGTTACAGATATCGATGTGAATCTTTGAGTGGTCTTCTCCTTCAACGGTAAGTTTTGATAGCTCCTCAACCACCGTGTCAACGTACTCAAAGGGAATTAAGCTTGTAAACTTTCCTTCCGCCGTACGTCCGTAAATCATTTCAAATTTGTGGTGAAGGGAGTGAAGGCTTTCGGCCATTCCGATTAAAACCTTATCTCCGAAGTTGCTTCCGTATAAGGAATTTATACCTTTAAAATTCACGATACCGCTTATTAATAAGGCATAGGTTGTATCGTTTTCGGTATCTTCAAGGACCTTCCTGCAAGCTTCCAGGAAACCGCTTCTGTTAAAGCTGTTTGAAAGCTGGTCGAATGTAGCCATTTTATGTTCTTTTTCGATTCTTGATACATTCTCCGTTATGTCATGGAAGGTAAATACGCTTGCAACAAAGATATTTTTGTCGTCATAAATGGGCTTATAGTGGATTTCGTAATGATTTTGCTTAATCTCTTTCCACACTACCGTTTCTTTATCTTCTAGCTGAAACTTCTTTAAAAGCTCATCTTTTAAAGCCATTTCAGCCTTTGATTCAAACAAAGAAACTGCATTGTTGTTTGCTCTTAAAAGTTTTCCGTGATGGTCGAAAATTATAATGCCGTCAAGAATGTTAGAATCCACAAAGCTGCTTATCTGCTTTAGGACACTTAGAGGGGATGCGCAGTATGATACGTAATAGAAGGAAAGCACCAATACGGTTGCAATAGGCGCAAACAGTCCGTATTTCTTTCCGCTTTGGGTGAAACTGTAAATAAGCAAAGCAACCATCAAAAGCACGATTATAAGTGATTCTACGTATCTGGTTCTGTAAAGCTTTGAACTTTTTCTGATCTTAACAAGAAGAGCAAAGACCATTAAAGAAAGCATTATAAAAACATAGATAATGCTGACTAAAAGACCTGTTTTAGGCACCAATACCGCATATTTAATGTTTCTTCCGGTGCTGATTGAATAGTTACCCCAAAGATGATGGGATCTGTTTGTTAAAAATATTGTTGCATCTATTATCTGGCCCACGCCTAAAATCGATATCGCAATAATATTGCGTTTTCTTTCTGCTATTTCGTACACCAAAAGAAGGGTGATAAAAAGCATCATGTCTGCAAAGACAAACTGAAGAGAGCAAAAGATTTCCTTTGCTTCAATTTTATCTATCTGAACATTTAAAGCATAACTTCCGAGCAAAAGAAAACAGGCAATCAAAGCATCTCCCTGCAGATTGCCTAAATGAGTCTTCTTTTTAAATGACAAAAAAGAAATAACAATTATTAAACAGAATAAAAGTATTAAAACTGAAATCGAAAAAATATAACCCATATGAAATCCTCTTGTTTACAAAGGAAATTATATGGGTTATACATTACATTTATATTAACAATCTTTATTTATTCGGGCTTATAGCAAGGCATGTATTGTAATTTAAAAAGATTCTTTTTATGAAGCATGTCGATTCTTTCTTTTGTTTTCTCATCTTCGCAAATGCCTTCTCTTATGTATCTATCCAAAACAGCATAGGTAAAGCCTAAGTTATCTTCATCCGTCTTACCGCAAAGGCCGTCTGCGGGGGCTTTATCAACAAGTTCATTTGGAAGCCCTAGGTATCTTCCGATTTCTTTAACTTCAGTAACTGTGAAATTTGAAAGGGGGCTAAAATCCCCTACGGAATCTCCGTATCTTGTGGAGTATCCCACCCAGTCTTCAGACATATTGCAGGTATTTGCCACTCTTCCGTTTACACACTGGCTTACGGCATAAACCGTTGCCATTCTGATTCTTGGAGGAAGGTTTGTTTTAGCCACCGTCGAAAACTCTAAATCAGTCTTTGAAATCTCGTTTTCTACGCCTGAAACCGCATCTTTTATGTTTATTTCATAAGACTTAATGCCAAGATGATTTACAAGGAGCCTTGCCATATCAATGTCCGACTGCTCTCCCTTTGGCATAAGGACACCTATTACTCTTTCTTTACCAAGAGCCTTAACCAATAAAGCCGCCGTAACGGAAGAATCTTTACCTCCGGATATTCCAAGTACCGCATTGCATCCCGGTCCGTTTTCTTTAAAGAAATCTTTAATCCAATTAACTACGCCTTCAGTGGCCTTTTTTGCATCAAATGAATACATAATCCCTCCGGTTTTAGTTTACTTGTTTTCTCCGTACAAAGCAGCCAGTCCCCCATGGGCTGTTTCTCTGTATTTTTCGCTTAAATCTTTTCCTGTTTTATACATGGTATCAACCACATCGTCAAAAGAAATCTTTCTTGTTTCATAAAGAAATCTCGATAAATCTACGGCATTAATGGCTCTCATTGCGGCAACCGCGTTTCTTTCTATACAAGGTATCTGCACAAGACCATTTACGGGGTCGCAGGTAAGGCCTAAATGGTGCTCCATTGCGATTTCAGCAGCATATTCAATCTGGTCAAGGTTTAACTTATATAAGCAAGCAAGGGCTCCCGCAGCCATTGAGCAGGCGCTTCCGATTTCTGCCTGGCAACCGCACTCGGCGCCTGAAATGCTGGCGTTTGTCCTTATTACGTTTCCGATTAAACCTGCAACCGCCAATGCATCGATTATCTCTTCTTCAGGAAAGCCCTTATCGTGCCTCATGTAATATAAAACAGCGGGGATAACTCCGCAGCTTCCGCAGGTAGGTGCCGTTACCACCAGGCTTTCATCGGCGTTTTCTTCGCTGCAGGCATAGGCATAGGCCGAAATCTTTCTGTTCATTGTTACATCGGGGCTCTCGTTGTAGCATCGCCTTTCGTTTAAAAGCTTTGCTTTTCTTGTAATCTTTAAACCTCCGGGAAGCTCGCCTTCTTTTAAAAGGCCTCTTTCAACTTCCGATTCCATGGCGTGCCAGATTTCTTTTAAAAAGTCTTTTATTTCTTCGCCTTCAGACTTATACACAAACTCAGGTAAGCTAAGGCCTTCTTTTTTGCAGGTCTTTAACATGCCCGTAAAGTTTTTCTGAGGATAGATTTCAACAAAGTCGTCTCCGTCGTTATTTTCAAATCTGATGGAGCCGCCACCGATTGAATAGATGGTTGATTCATCTATCACTTTTCCTGATTTGTAAGCCTTAAACACCATGGTGTTTGGATGCTTTAAGTCTGTTTTTTCTCTGTCTATTTCAATGACAATATCTTCTATTGCAGACTTAATGGCTTTGGCCGTTGAATGGCCTTCACCTGTGCAGGCTAAGGATCCGTATAAGCACACGGAAAAAGAATCCGCATCCTTATGCTTGTTTTTATAAATCTTTGCGGCTCTGTAAGGACCTACAGTATGTGAACTTGAAGGTCCGTGTCCGACTTTGTATACGCTTTTAATGCTTCTCATAACTTCTCCCTTTTTTGACTAAATAATAGGAAAATCAAATTCCTTGTATTCTTTTAATCTTCTATCATATGCCGCTATGATAGTGTCTTTAAAGGCAAGTGTGGGTTCTTTTACCCCCATTAACTTAAGTATGTACTCTGTAAAATAGGGGTTTTGAATCAATATAGGACCAAGTAAGTAGGTGCCAAAGAAATTGTTTTTTCTCACTCCTTCAAACTCGTTACCGGGGCAGAGGCCGTCTCCTCTTTCAACCTTAAAGAAGTATCC
>JAEEXG010000113.1 GCA_016291405.1 Lachnospiraceae bacterium | reverse complement strand
AAACCTGCTGAAGAATATCAATTCAGAATGTTCTGTACTCCCGTTGGACCTTACTTTAAAGGTGGCGTAAAGCCTCTTACCATCAGAGTTTCAGATTTTGACAGAGCCGCTCCTCACGGAACCGGTCACATCAAGGCAGGCCTTAACTACGCAATGAGCCTTTACGCAATCGTTGATGCTCATGAACAGGGATTTGATGAAAACATGTACCTTGATGCCGCTACACGCCCTAAGGTAGAAGAAACCGGTGGCGCAAACTTCTTATTCGTAACAAAAGACGGAAAGGTAGTTACACCTAAGTCAAACAGCATTTTACCTTCAATCACTCGTCGTTCACTTATGTACGTAGCAAAAGAAATTCTCGGACTTGAAGCAGAAGAAAGAGAGGTTTACGTAGACGAGCTTAAAGACATGGCAGAATGTGGTCTTTGCGGTACGGCAGCAGTTATTTCACCCGTTGGTAAGATTGTTGACCACGGCAAGGAAATCTGCCTTCCTGCAGGCATGACAGAAATGGGCCCTGTTACAAAGAAACTCTACGATACTTTGACAGGTATCCAGATGGGCCGCTTGGAAGCTCCCAAGGGTTGGATTCACGAAATCGTATAATATTAAAAGAAGCTTGGGAAACCCCAAGCTTCTTTTTTATTTGCTTTCCTTTAATTCTCCCGGATGTACAAAGAAAAGATAGATTAAAGATAAAACTACTATTCCCGCTCCCACTATGGCAAAGCTGTTTATGTTTTCTGCAAAGTTAAAGATTGAAAAGAACCATGATCCTAAGGGCATAAACATTACAGCAACCGTAAATATTACGCTAAACACTCTTCCAAGAAATTCTTCCGCCACATTAACCTGCACATAAGACATAAGGTTAATGTTAAAAATCGTGAGCGACGCTCCAAAGAGTACTATCGGAAGCAAACATAAAATCTGGTTTCTTGGTATGTTTACAAGCGGAACCAGTAGTAAGGATGCTCCGTTTAATCCAAGGAAAATCGTAAGAGAAGAATACTTATTTGAAAAGCTTGATGGAATCTTTGAATTTATCAAAGAGCCAAGTATTGCTCCGATTGCTTCTGCTGCCATAGCTTTTGCATAAAAGCCTTCAAACACTCCCTCATACATAATGTCCGTGTATGGTAAAAGCAAATTGTATCCTGCTAAAAAGAAATTTACTAAAGCAGATAACACTAATAAAGCAAAAACAGGCTTTTCATTGTAAAGGTATTTTAAACCTTCTTTTATATCCTTTATAATGTTCTTCTTTTCCTTGCCATCTTCCTTCTTTTCCTCGCTCTCAAGCTTTACAAGCAAGCATTCCGAAATAGCGGAAATAAAGAACGTAATTGCATTTATAATAAGTGAGCCCCTTGCTCCCACCAAAGACATAAGCGCCACTCCAATGATGGGCCCTGCCATGCTTATAAGTTCCTTACCGGCATTTGAAATAGAATTATACTTAACGATTCTTTCTTTACTTACCATCTCTCGCACAATTGCTTTAAATGTAGGAGAGCTGAAGGCAAAGATTAATGCCAAAAGTGCATTTGCCGAAATGAGTGCAACCGCCACAAGTTTTGACTGCACAAAGAAACTGGCTATTAGGCATACAATCGCGCTTAATAAGTCCGTGGTAATTAATATCTTTTTTCTTTTTCCCCCATCGGCTATGGCTCCGCCTATAAGGTTAAAAATAATCTGAACGATGGTCTGCGAACTTTGATACAAGGCAAGCACCCATGAGCTTTTTGTAAAAGCATGCACCAGCACTACGCTGTTTACATAGTCAAATACTATGTCTCCTATTTTGGAAGTCCATCTTCCGAAAAATAATAATCCTTCATTACGCTTTGATTGTTTTTCCATATTGTCTTCTTCCTTAATTTTAAGATAAAAAAAGTGTATCCTACTTTTATAAGCAGAATACACTTTTTGCATATATGCAAAAATTACTTAACAAACTTCGCGTAATCATTCTTGTAGTTGTTAGCTAAGTTCTCGCTTCCAACCCATTCAAATATCTTAATGGCCTTGTTCATTTCATCTTTTCCAAGCTCTATTCTTCCTTCTTTGTAATCTTCAAGGCCCGATAAGAACAGATGGATTGTTAGCTTGTATAAATCAGTTTCATCTTCAAGCAAAGCTTTAGTCTTTTCTCTGTAAAACCTTGCCACTTCCAAACTGCCTCTGTGTAGGCAAGTCTCCCAGATATTTAAAAGCGTAATCATCACAACATTTCTTTTAGAACCGATATTCCAATACGCTTCTTTTTGCTTTAGTATTTCCTGCCCCATCTTATGAAGCAAAGGAATGTCTATAAACAAATACGTATTACCAATTAGTATAAGCTCGTAGTAATTCCATTCTTCTGTAGTGAAGAGGTAATCCGTCAACTCATCCATATACTCTTTAGGAAAAGGAATTGTTTCATCGCACTTACAAACAAAGCTTTGAAGCAAAATCGTGTTCAAGTGATAGTGATATACGCTCGGATTCTTTTTAAACTTTTCTTCTTCCTCCGCCATTAGTTTTTTAAAGCCTTCAATGTTTCTCTCATACTCTAGGGGAACTAACTGCTTCATGAGTTTAATCTGCTCTGAACTCTTATAGTCCTTCGCGGCATCCATAAACTCACCAATTTCAACCTTCATATTATCAAGAGCAATTAGAAACTTTGAAAGTGAAATATCCGCATCTCCTCTCTCAAACCTTGAAATCTGCGATGCTGATACTTCTTCGTTAGAGACTTGTTTTAAAGAAATATGTCTGTTTGTTCTTAACTTCCTAAATACTTCACCAAGGTTTTCGTACTTTTGCATCTATTTACTCCATCGCCTTTGCTTAAGAATTCTTACATTATTATTCATATATAA
>JAEEXG010000057.1 GCA_016291405.1 Lachnospiraceae bacterium | reverse complement strand
ATATTCTATCAGGCCGATGTTCACGGAAACAAAATCACCAGAGAAAGAATCAGCTGTTTAAAAAGAATACTTATGGGCTTACCCTGCACTTTGATCACCACTTTCGGTGGTCTTATGAATGCCGGGGCGGGCCTTTCTGTCTTTAAAAAGAACCTTATTAATCTATCCGTAGATTCAAGCGTTTCTGAAAGCGAATTGTCAAAAAAACTTCTCGCCTTAGGATACGAAAAGACCTATCAGGTTGAAGCGGGGGGCCAGTTTTCAATCCGCGGAGGAATTGTCGATATATTCGATTTTACGGAAGAAAACCCTTACAGAATCGAACTTTGGGGCGACGAGGTTTCTTCTTTAAGAAGCTTTGATGTTAAGAGCCAGCGCTCAATTGAAAGGTTAGAGAGTGTAACAATTTATCCCGCAACGGAAATTCCCTTAAGCGAAGATGAGATGCTATCAAGCCTTTCTGAAATAGAAGAAGAATCAAAGAAAATGGCTTCTTTGTTTAGGAAAGACACTAAAATTGAAGAAGCAAGAAGAGTGGAAGTTTTGTATGAAGAAGTTAGGGAACAGATAACGGAGCTTCCCTGGACTTTTAATGCGGACAGCTTTCTTCGCTATTTTATAGATGAGCCGATTTCACTTTGCGATTACATTCCCGATGCCTTGTACATTTTGGACGAGCCTTTAAGGATAAACGAGCACGCGGACGCTGTGGAGCTTGAGTTTAAAGAAAGCATGAAAGCCCGTCTTGAAAAGGGATATATGCTTCCAAAGCAAACGGATATCCTTCTTTCAAAAGAAGAGATAATTTCAAAGCTTATAAAAAACAGCACTTTACTTATAAGCACCATGTCTTCAAAGGCACCGGGCTTTAATACGGATTTTAAATTTGACGTTACCGCAAGGAGCATTCCTTCTTATAACAATAGCTTTAACGAGCTTGTAAGAGATTTAACTTCCTATCAAAAAAGAAAAAACAAAGTCCTTATTTTATCAGGCTCAAGGACAAGAGCCGAAAGACTTGCAAAGGACTTAGATTCAGAGGGAATTGTTGCTTTTTACTCTGAAGACAGAAACCACGAGATTCTCCCGGGAGAAATCATGACCATGTACGGAAGAGCCCTTAAAGGCTTTGAGTATCCCGATTTATCCTTTGTGGTTATAAGCGAAAGCGACATTTTCGGAACCGTTAAAAAGAAGAAAAAGAAACGATACGAAGGAAACGGCACCCACATTTCAGACTTTAACGATTTGCACGTTGGAGACTATGTGGTGCATGAAAGCTTTGGTATCGGCGTTTATAAAGGAATTGAAACCGTTGAAGTAGACAAGGTTTCAAAAGACTATGTAAAGCTTGAATATAAAGACGGCGGAGTGCTCTACGTACCGGCCACTTCTTTGGATGCCATCATGAAATATGCATCCGCCGATGCAAAGAAACCTAAGATTAATAAGCTGGGCACCACTGAATGGGCAAAGACCACCACAAAGGTTAAAAGTGCAGTCAGCGAAGTGGCAAAAGAGCTTGTGGAGCTTTATGCAAAAAGAAGCGCTAAGGAAGGCTTTTGCTTCAGTAAAGATACGGTTTGGCAGCGAGAATTTGAGGAGCTTTTCCCCTACGAAGAAACAAAGGATCAGCTTGATGCCATAGAAGCCACAAAAGAAGACATGATGAGTAAAAAAATCATGGACAGACTTATTTGCGGTGACGTGGGATTTGGAAAAACTGAAGTAGCAATAAGAGCTGCCTTTAAGGCGGTACAGGACGGAAAGCAGGTCGTTTTCTTGGTACCTACCACGATTTTGGCCCAGCAGCACTATAACACCTTCATGGAGAGAATGAAGGATTTCCCTGTGAAAGTGGACCTTTTAAGCCGTTTTGTGACAGCTAAAGAGCAAAGAAGAATTATTGATGACCTTAAAAAGGGAATGACGGATATTGTTATCGGCACTCACAGAGTGCTTTCCGATGAAATTTCTTTTAAGGATTTGGGACTTTTAATAATAGACGAAGAGCAGCGTTTCGGAGTTAAAGCCAAGGAGAAGCTTAAGTCAATTAAAGATGATGTGGACGTGCTTACACTTACTGCGACTCCCATTCCGAGAACTCTTCATATGAGCTTAGTTGGAATAAGGGATATGTCCATTTTGGAAGAGGCTCCCGGAGACAGGCTTCCCATTCAGACTTATGTTTTGGAATATAACGATGAAATGGTTAGAGAAGCCATAAACAGAGAACTTTCAAGAGGCGGTCAGGTTTATTACGTATATAACAATATAAATAACATTGCTGAAATCGCGGCTTCAATTCAGTCTCTTGTGCCGGATGCTACCGTTGCTTTTGCTCATGGTAGGATGAAGGAATCGGAGCTTGAAAAAATCATGTATGACTTTATCCGCGGTGAAATCGATGTGCTTGTTTCAACCACCATTATTGAAACGGGCATAGATATTCCAAACGTAAACACCATGATTGTGCATGATTCCGATAAAATGGGGCTTTCGCAGCTTTATCAGTTAAGAGGAAGAGTGGGACGTTCAAACAGAACGGCCTACGCCTTCTTAATGTATCGAAGAAACAAGGTGCTTGAAGAAGTTGCGGAAAAGAGGCTTAAGACCATTCGCGAATTTACGGACCTTGGAAGCGGATACAAGATTGCCATGAGAGACCTTGAAATAAGAGGTGCCGGAAACGTGCTTGGCATGAGCCAGCACGGACATATGGCGGCGGTTGGATATGACCTTTATTGTAAGATGCTAAATACTGCAGTCTTAAATATGAAGGGAATTGAAACCAAAGAAGATTTTATCACCACAATCGACCTTGATGTGGATGCTTTTATTCCTCCCGAATATATCTTAAACGAAGTGCAAAAGCTTGATACATATAAGCGTATTGCGGCTTTGGAATCAAAAGAAGAGTTAAACGACATGCGAGATGAGCTTCTTGATAGATTCGGCGCGGTTCCGAGAGAATGTGAGCAGCTTCTTAAAATTTCAGAACTTAGAAACAAAGCTCACAAGCTTGGCATTTTGGAAGTTAAGGGAAGAAACGGTGAAATTAAGTTTACCTATAAAAAGGATGCAAATATAAGGACTGAAAACATACCGCTTCTTTTAAACAAGCATTCAAAGAGAGGGGATAAGCTTGGGCTTTTCCCTAAGGGAGATCCCATATTTACATATTCGTATATACCCTACGGAGAAGTAAGAAAAGACGAAAAGGATCTTTTAGACAATACGGAAGCTATCATTAACGAAATGTGTGAAAATCTGCTGATAGAATAACGACTGTATTTTTCGTTAATTGTAAAAAGGTATATTAAATTAGGATTTTTGTATTGCTCAAGATTCGGAAAATTGATAGAATTACCTAGAATGCATACTACGGGGTGAAGGTATGAAAAGAGAGGACTTTAATAACATATTAAAAAGTATGGCTCTCTTAAGCCAATTGGGGTTATCTATCATAATGCCGATGCTAATTTGCATCGCACTCTGCTGGTATTTAAATGCGCAAAAAGGAGTAGGCATGTGGATCTACTTTGTCGGTTTTTTCTTTGGAATCGGCGCCTCCTTCATGACAGCGTATAAATTCTATCTTTCCGAAATCCAAAAAGAGAAAAAAGAAAATAAGAAAAAAAAGAAACGTGTTTCTTTTAACAAACACACGTAATTAGGATGGGACTATGGGTAAAGCTTTTTCAAACGTTTCGCCTGCAATTAAAAAAGAAACTATTAACGTAGCAATTGCCACAGGTGTAGGCGTGGTGATTATGTGGGCGGTGATTTTTGCAATAAAAAAGTTGACTGACATTGACGTACCTTTCGATTATACCGTTTTCTTAGGCGGCATCGGAGGCTTCATTGTTGCAGTTATAAATTTCTTTTGGATGGGCTTAACCGTTCAAAAGGTTGCAAATCAGGAAGATGAAAAAATGGCGCAGGCTATTATGCGTAACAGCTACAGACGCCGTTTCTTACTTCAGATTGCATGGATAGTGGTTGTGCTTTTGGCGCCGGTTTTCTTTTGGGCCACGGGAATGCTTCCTTTGCTTTTTCCCAGCGCAAGCATTAAATTAAGAGGTTTTGTGAAGCAAAGAAATTATAATAAAGAGAAGGAGGTGGAGCAAAAACAAGATGGATGTTAACATTACGGGTCCTAAAGTGTTATGGACCTCACCATGGAGCATCCCTGTTTTGGGACCATTTCGACTGACTGAAACAATACTTATCAGCTGGGTGGTGATGGCACTTATCACACTTTTGTGTATATGGCTTACTCACGATTTAAAAGTTGAAAAGGTAACTAAGCGTCAGGCGTTCGCAGAGATGCTTGTTGAAACAGCCGATAAATTCGTTATCGGAAATATGGGTGAGAAGTTTGCTTACTTTGTGCCCTTTGTGGCAGCTTTGTTTGCAACAAGTTTGGTATCAAACCTGATTGGTCTTTTCGGAGTGTGGAGCCCTACCGCAGACTTAAATACAGAAGCTGCTTGGGCGATTGTAGTATTTACAATCATCACTTCACAGAAGATTAAAGCAGGCGGCTTGGGCGGATACTTAAAAGGATTCACTCAGCCAATTGCGGTACTTACACCCTTTAATGTGCTCTCCGAACTTGCAACTCCCGTAAGTATGGCGTGCCGTCACTTTGGTAACATACTTTCAGGTGTAGTTATAAGCACACTTGTATACGGAGCGTTAGCTGTGGCAAGTTCAAAACTTTTGGGACTTATCCCCGGAGCAGTCGGAGCTGTTTTATCACATGTTCCGATTCTAAGCGTCGGTGTACCGGCGATTTTATCAGTTTATTTTGACTGGTTTTCGGGAGTCATGCAGGCTTACATTTTCTGTATGCTCACCACAATGTATATTGCCAATGCGGCAGAAGGATAAAGAAAATTTATTTGTTTTAATTTAAGGAGGAAATATTATATGGATTATTCAGTACTTGCTAAAGGTATTGCTCTTGCAGGATGCGGTATAGGTGCAGGTTTGGCACTTATCGCAGGTATCGGCCCCGGTATTGGTGAAGGTAACGCCGTTTCTAAGGCTTTGGAAGCAATCGGACGTCAGCCCGAATGTAAAGGTGATGTAACCTCTACAATGTTACTTGGTTGTGCTATCGCAGAAACAACAGGTATTTACGGTTTCGTTACAGGTTTGCTTTTAATCTTCGTTGCACCCGGTGCATTCATGAAGTTTTTAGGTTAATTAGGGCCGCAGACTAAAGACAGGAGGTTATAGGCTTGGGAAATCAGGAACTTGTAACAATCGTTCCCTGGACTTTAATAGCGCAGTTATTAAACCTGTTTCTTCAGATGTTTCTCATTAAGAAGTTTCTTTTTAAACCTATAAGGAACGTATTACAGAAAAGAAAAGAATTGGCAGATGCTCAGATCGCAGAGGCTACAAAGGCTAAAGACGAAGCACTTGCCATGAAGAGTGAATACGAAAAGAACTTAAGCGATGCAAGAGAAAAGGCCGGCGACATTTTGGCAACAGCTCAAAAGTCGGCTACAAAGCAAAGCGAAGATATTTTACGTGAAGCCAACGAACAGGCAATAGCTTTAAAGGCTAAGGCTGAAAAGGACATTGCTCAGGAAAAGCGTAAAGCGGTAAATGAGATTAAAGATGAAATCGGTGATATGGCTATCGAAATTGCCGGTAAGGTAATCGAGAGAGAATTAAGCGCTAAAGACCATGAGAAACTGATTGATGAATTTATCGAAAAAGTGGGAGAACAGTCATGACAGAATATGCCAGAGTATATGGTGACAGTCTGTATGACTTAGCTTCCGAAGAAAAGCTTACAGACGCCATTTTAGAACAAATGCAGGAAGTTAAGGAAATATTCAGGGAGAACCCCGAATACATAACCCTTCTTTCAGAGCCTTCCATTAAGAAGGAAGAACGCACGGATTTAATCGACAAGGCGTTCGGCGAAGATACTGAAAAGTATTTGGTTAATTTCCTTAAGATTCTTTGCGAAAAGAACATCTTACGTGAATACGAAGGATGCGTCGAGGAGTTTACCAAAAGATACAATGCCGATCACGGTATTATAGAGGCGGTTGTAACAAGCGCGGTAGCATTAAGCAGTGATCGAAAGAAGGCATTGAAAGAAAAACTTGAAAAGGTAAGCGGGAAGAAAGTTTCCCTTGTAACCAAAGTTAACCCTGCGGTAATTGCAGGTATCAAAGTAGAACTTGAAGGTGTCGAATTGGACGGTTCCGTCCAGGGAAGATTTAAAGACATCTCAAAGAAACTTAGTGACACTATCATATAAGGATGGAATGGAAAAATGCAATTAAAACCTGAAGAGATATCCAAGGTCATCCGTAGCCAGATAAAGTACTATGAAAACACTATCAAGCAGAATGAGACAGGTACCATTCTTAACGTAGGTGACGGTATTGCGAGAGCAAGCGGACTCGTTAACTGTATGGCAGGCGAGCTTCTTGAATTTGAAGACGGAAGCTTCGGTATGGCTCAGAACCTTGAAGAAAACAGTGTTTCCATCGTATTATTCGGTTCCGATGAGAACATTGGCGAAGGTCAGACCGTTAAGCGTACCGGTAAGGTTGTTTCCGTGCCGGTAGGAGATGCAATGATCGGACGTGTCGTAAATGCTTTGGGACAGCCCATCGACGGTGCAGGTCCTATCGTTACTGAGGAGTTTAGACCCATTGAAAGTAACGCACCCGGTATTTGCGAAAGACAGTCAGTATTTGAACCCTTACAGACAGGTATCAAGGCTATTGACTCTATGATCCCCATCGGTAGAGGACAGCGTGAGTTGATAATCGGTGACCGTCAGACGGGTAAAACAACAATCGCGACAGATACAATCATTAACCAGAAGGGTAAGGATGTTATCTGTATTTACGTTGCTATCGGACAGAAGCGTTCGACAGTTACAAACTTAGTTGAAAACCTTCAGAAGAACGGCGCTATGGACTACACAATCGTAGTTGCCGCTACCGCTTCCGAAGCAAGCCCCTTACAGTACATCGCTCCTTACTCAGGATGTGCAATGGGCGAATATTTCATGAACAAAGGAAAACACGTACTTGTAATCTATGATGATTTAAGTAAGCATGCCGTTGCATACCGTGCACTTTCTTTGCTTATCCGTCGTCCACCCGGACGTGAAGCTTATCCCGGTGACGTATTCTACTTACACTCAAGATTACTTGAGCGTGCGGCTAAGCTTGATGAAGCACACGGTGGCGGTTCACTTACCGCTTTGCCTATCATCGAAACACAGGCAGGTGACGTTTCTGCGTACATTCCCACAAACGTTATCTCTATTACAGACGGACAGATATTCCTTGAAACAGAGCTTTTCCACTCAGGCGTTATGCCGGCGGTTAACCCCGGTATTTCAGTATCCAGAGTAGGTGGTAACGCTCAGATCAAGGCTATGAAGAAGGTTGCCGGAACATTAAAGCTTATCTATTCTCAGTACAGAGAATTACAGAGCTTTGCTCAGTTCGGTTCAGACCTTGATGCCGATACAAAGGCTCGTCTTGAACAGGGTGCAAGAATTGTGGAAGTGCTTAAGCAGAACCAGAATTCACCTATTCCTGTTGAAAAGCAGATTGCAATTATTTATGCGGTTACAAAGAACATCTTGGCTAAGGTTGCTGTTACCGATGTTAAGGAATATGAATCAGGTCTTTATACTTTCCTTGATACAGACGCAGACGGCGCAGCATTTATGGATGCCGTTAAGTCTACAGGAAAGCTTGAAGAAGATACAGAAAACAAGTTAAAGAGTGCTTTGGAACGTTATACAGACGAATTTGTAAAGACTCACACAAACGAATAAGGAGGACGTAAATGGCTGCAAACATGAAAGCGGTTAAGCTGCGTATAAAAAGTGTGCAAAACACCATGCAGATAACCAAAGCTATGGAACTTGTAGCATCCTCCAAACTGCGTAGAGCTAAGGAACGTGCAGAGACATGTCGACCTTACTTTGTGGAATTATACGATACACTTAAGAAAATCGCTTACGGCAATACAGAATTTACTTCCGTATATGCAAAAGAGCCAAAGAGCGAAAAGATTTGTTACGTAGTAATCGCCGGAGACAGAGGTCTTGCGGGAGGTTACAACTCAAACCTTTTTAAGTGCATGGAAAGAGATTCCAAGGGTAAAGACTTCATGGTGCTTCCCATCGGAAAGAAGGCAGTTGAATATTTTAAGCGTCGTAAAGTAGAAATCGTTACGGAAAACTACAACGAGATAGCTCCCATTGCTATCGGCGACTGCTTTGAAATGAGCAACCTTCTTTGCAAGGAATTTAAAAACGGCACATTTGGCACCATCAAACTTGTTTATACAGAGTTTGTATCCATGCTTTCACAAACACCTCATGCCGTATCGGTGCTTCCTCTTACTGAGCTTACGGAAGAAAAGCCCACTGAGCCTGTAAGAAACTTAATTATTTACGAGCCCGATTCAAACGAGGTATTTGATGCAATCGTTCCCGAATATTTGGCCGGCGTTTTATACGGAGCTGTGTGTGATTCCCTTGCCAGTGAGCAGGCGGCAAGACGTACTGCCATGGAATCCGCAACATCCAATGCAGAGGAAATGATCGAAACATTGAATCTTCATTACAACAGAGCCCGTCAGGCAAGTATTACGCAGGAAATTACAGAAATTGTAGGAGGTGCTGAAGGAGTTTAGCACTTAAATAAAAATAAAGGAGAATCGTAAATGAGCGAGAAACACATTGGCGAGGTAGTACAGATTACCGGTCCCGTTCTTGATATAAGATTCGGATACGACGAGTTACCTGCACTTCTTAATGCCATTGAAATCGATAACAACGGCAAGAAGCTTACAGCCGAAGTAGCTCAGCAGGTTGGTGACAACACAGTTCGCTGTATTGCCATGAACTCAACCGACGGTCTTGTGCGTGGCACAAAGGCTGTTGATACAGGCGCACCCATCAGAGTGCCTGTAGGCGAAGAGTGCTTGGGACGTGTATTTAACCTTCTTGGTGATCCCGTTGATAATCTCCCTGCTCCCGAAGCTAAGGAGAAATGGTCTATTCACCGTCCCGCACCTGCGTACGAAGAACAGGCTACATCTACCGAAATCCTTGAAACAGGTATTAAGGTCGTTGACCTTATCTGCCCCTATGCTAAGGGTGGTAAGGTAGGTTTGTTCGGTGGTGCCGGAGTTGGTAAAACCGTATTGATTCAGGAACTTATTCACAACGTTGCTACCGAGCACGGCGGATATTCAGTATTTACCGGTGTTGGTGAACGTACACGTGAAGGTAATGATATGTACAACGAAATGAAGGAGTCGGGCGTTATCGACAAGACCGCTTTGGTATACGGTCAGATGAACGAGCCCCCCGGAGCCAGAATGAGAGTTGCACTTTCAGGACTTACAATGGCTGAATACTTCCGTGATGTTAAGAATCAGGACGTGCTTTTGTTTGTTGATAACATTTTCCGTTTCACACAGGCAGGTTCGGAAGTATCAACACTTCTTGGACGTATGCCTTCAGCCGTAGGTTACCAGCCTACCCTTGCAACAGACATGGGTACACTTCAGGAAAGAATTACTTCCACACGTAAGGGTTCAATCACATCCATCCAGGCCGTATACGTGCCTGCCGATGACTTGACAGACCCTGCTCCCGCAACAACATTTACTCACCTTGATGCTACCACGGTTCTTTCCCGTGATATCGCAAGTATGGGTATTTACCCCGCAGTTGATCCCCTTGATTCAACATCAAGAGTATTAACTCCCGAAATCGTTGGTTCACTTCACTACGAAGTTGCAAGAGGTGTGCAGAAGGTTCTTCAAAGATATAAAGAACTTCAGGATATCATCGCCATCATGGGTATGGACGAACTTTCCGAAGAAGATAAGCTTACCGTTAACAGAGCCCGTAAAGTACAGCGTTTCTTGTCGCAGAGCTTCTCTGTAGCAGAACAGTTTACAGGTTTGGAAGGTAAGTATGTTCCTCTTAAAGAAACACTTCGCGGATTTAAGATGATCTTGGACGGCGAATGCGACGATATTCCCGAAAGCTGCTTCCTTATGGCAGGCGGCATCGACGATGTATTCGAAAAAGCTAAGAACATGTAAAGGAGGCTGTCTATGACGACATATCCGTTACGAATCGGTACGCCGGACGGTTTGCTTTTTGAAGGAAACGTTGAACGCGTAATGTGTCGTAGCATAACAGGAGATTTGGCTGTTTTGGCAGGGCATGCAAACTACTGTACCGCTTTAGGTATGGGAGAAGCGTATGTGGTGCTTGAAGACGGCACAAAAAAGAATGCAGCCTGCATAGGCGGTATGCTCAGCGTTATGGACGGCGAGTGCCATTTGCTTGCGACCACATGGGAGTGGGCAGATGATATCGACGAAGAAAGAGCTAAAGAAGCAAAGCGAAAAGCTGAAGAAATTCTGGCAAGAGACAATCTTACCGACAAAGAAATAAGGCTTGCTGAAGCAAAGCTCCACAGAGCTTTGGTCAGATTAAGCGTAAAAGGACAATAAATGATTACGGGCTTCGAAAGAAGCCCGTTTTTGTTATGGATTGGGGCCGGGGACACCTGCCGGCAGCCTTAGATTGCCCTCCGGTGTCCTCGAATTGTTCTCCGATGGGCTAATATGAAATCTAGCTGAAATTGGGAGCAAAAATGGCCATTTTTTGCCATTTTTAAGGCTAATTTGTCCCAATACGAAAAGTATGCAAAATTGGGAGTAGAAAACGCTGTTTTCTACTCCCAATTCTTCATGGATTTGATATTAGCCCAGATGGGCTTAATTTATTGTCAAAATAAGCCTGATTTACTCCCAGTTTTATAAAAAAATGCTATTGGGACAATATACCCATTTTATGATAGCAAAAATTTAATTAAACCTCGGTAAAAAATAAAAAATTACCGATAATTACGTTGACAAGGTATGACAATGGTAGTATTTTAAAGTAAAGATAGGGAAAAAACAAAAAATTACCGAGGATTACACAAATGATTTTTAATTATTCCGAAGCAATAACTCAATATGGAAATGCATATAAACTCAAAAATGCCGTGAAGAAAGGCGTTATCTTTAAGCAGGAAGAAGGCATCTATTCAACGAAAAAGAGGGAGCCTGAGGTTGGGATAATTATGAAAAAATACCCCAAGGGTGTTTTAACAGGAGAGTATGCTTTTTACAAACATGGATTAACCAATCTTCTTCCTGAAAAATATGATTTGGCTACTCCGGCCAAATCAGCTAAGCTTAAGGATGAAAGAGTAAAGCAAATATATGTCAGGGAAGATATATTTGACTATGGAATAGAGGAGATAATCGAAAACGGCGAGAAGATACGGATATATGACAAAGAGCGTATGCTTATTGAACTTCTTCGCTCGAAAAACAGCATGCCGTATGATTTGTATAAAGAAATCATTTCGAATTACAGAGAAATAATATCTGATCTTGATATAAGAAGAATACAGAAATATGCATCAATGTTTCCAAAGAAGAAAATGATAACAAAGGCTTTGGATGAGGAGGTTCTATAATTGAACATAGAGGAATTAATGGACGAGTATTGTGAAGAAGGTTTGGCTAGAGAACTTGCCGCCTCAAGAGTATGTCAGGATATTGTGCTTAAAGCTATTTCCATAGGACCTTTAAATCGGAATGTTACAATCAAGGGGGGCGTAGTGATGCGGAGCATCACAAAAAACGGGCGAAGATCAACTCATGATATTGATTTGGATTTTATCCATTATTCACTTGAGGATTTGGCAATTCGTGAATTTGTTAAGCGTTTAGATTGCATAGAAGGCATTCATATCAGAATGACAGACAAGATTACCGAATTAAAGCATCAAGATTATCATGGTAAAAGCATTGAAATAATCATAAGTGATGATGAGGATCATGAGATAAGAAGTAAGATTGATATCGGAGTTCATAAGCATTTAGAAATAGACCAAGATGAATATTGTTTTGATGTTTGTCTGGATGATAAAGGAGCAACATTACTTAAAAATACTGTGGAGCAATCGTTTGTAGAGAAACTTCGGTCTCTTTTGAAATTTGGTACAAACAGTAGAAGATATAGAGATTTGTATGATATGTTTTTCCTTAAGGACGTTGTTTCAAAAGAAAAGATGAAAGAAATAGTCAAGATACTTATATTAGATGATTCTGAAATGTATGAAAATTCAGTGGCTGATATTGTCAGCAGGGTAGAGGAGACCTTTAGCGATGAGGTATACCTTAAGAGAGTGTCAGAATCAAGGCAAAGATGGCTCGATGAGGATATACATGAAATAGCAAATGGAATAGTTTATTTTTTAAAAGCTTTGTAACAAAAGGAAAAGAAATGAACAAGTTGTATGTATTGGTAGGCTTGCCGGCAAGCGGAAAAAGCACGATAGCGGAAGTGTATAGGAAAAAAGGGCTGTCGGTAGTATCGATAGACGAAATCAGAAAAAATGATTTAAGCGTCGATTGCGACAAAGAAGCTTTTACTTTAATAAATGAAAAGTTAAAAGAAGGAAGCGTTGTTTTCGATGCATGTTCAAACACTAAGGCATATAGGAAGTGGATGGAGAGTGAAGTTAAAGAGCCACATGAAACGGTGTGCGTCGTGTTAAACGAAACCCCGGATGTGTGTCTTGAAAGGCTAAAAAAGAGGAATGCAGAAGGGCATCAGTTTTACTCGGAAGAATCATTTAAAAAGCGGTTGATGGAACTGGAGTACCCCACAACCAAGGAATATAAAGACATTTATTTAATTACTAAAGGAAGGACTAAAGCATGAGACGAATTGAACTTGTAAAGACAGCAATGGTGGCAACGGTAATCGCAACTTCTGCGATGATTGCAGGATGCGGAAAAAAGGCGCCTGAAATAAATACAGAAAGCGTAATCGAAGAGGTCAAGGAGAAGAAGGAACAGGTCGACAAGGCGATTGAGGATGTAAACGAGGCATCCGAGAAGCTTGTAGAGAAGATTGATGCGATTGAAGTTCCCGCACCCAAGGAAAAGGAAGAGGTTGCGGTTGCGGAAAACGAGATGGGATACACTCATGAACAGGCCGAGAAGCTTACGAAAGAGGAATGGGCAAGGGTAGACGAAGCCATTGACCAAAAGCTTTCGGAAGAGCCTGAAAAGTACGCAACCATGACTTTGGAAGAGTATGTTGGGGATGAAAACGTGGATTTGTACTACGAAAACGTATATAAGCCCAGACTAAAGGCTGCGATGCATGGATACTATTCTCTTGAGGAAATCGGAGGTATCGATACATCGGTAGGAGCAATCAAAGATAAGCCTTTACAGTACTTGATGTCCGAAGAGCGTGAAAAAGAGCTCATTGAGGAAGAAGAAAACATGCATTGGATTCATGAGTATTTGGAGGGAAATATCGAAGAAGATCCGAATGAGAAGTCGGCGGCGGAGCAGATTGCGGAGCTTCAGAATCCTTCCGACGAATATGTTCCTAAGGCAGGTCAGGGTGCATCTTACTTTGAAGGAATGGAACATCACACAGGACATACTTGGGAGACAAACGGATCGCAGTCGGGTATTTTTCATCCGGGAGATTAAAGCTTTTTAAAGAAAAAGGCGGTTTAAGCCTTTTTCTTTTTGGCATTGATTATAGATGTATAGTATACGGAAAGGATTAATATGAAGTTTTTTAAACGAATTATTGCCGTGCTTTTTGCGGTAATGCTCTTTGTTGTAAATCCGATAACGGCTTTTGCGGATGATTCAATCGAAGGTTTGATTGCGGATATGTTCGGGGACGGAGGTGCAGGGAACACAACTACAATCAAACACGGTTGTGTAACTGGGAATCAGGGGGTGGCTTTGTTACATCGTTGGCCCCGACGGACATGTAGCTTTTAAACCGATTTTCTTTTACAGAACAAGCGGATATATGTCACCTGATGATTGCGGAACAATTCAGCTTACATCAAGAATTGACGGAATAAACCATGTCGAGAGAAAGACTACATATCCATGGCCTGATGCGTATTACGACAGCGGTAATTCCTACGGAATTTCCAACGCTGATGCGGTAAGAAACTGGATGATTGCAGACAGTGGGGACGGAACGTCGTGGATATTCAAAGTGGTGAACGAGTATTGGGGAGCGGGCGCGGATGCGGCCTTTTCCGGCGACGACAACTACTACTTCGTGATGGAGCCTGTATTCTGGCATGGAACTCACAAGCAAACCGCAGGTGGTGAGAAAACAGTTACGCTTACATCAGCGGACAAAACAAAGATAGCGAAACAGTTTTATGAGCGTTCTCTTGGTGCAAGCACATGGAACAACATGAACGATAGCGCTAAGAGAGATTTGATTAAGCAGAAAATCAAAGAAATAAAGAGCACTTACACAATCAAAGTGGCTTCGGGTTGGACGATTACGGGTGATTATTGCGGTACAGTATACAACGGAGCAAGGTACGAGAGTGTCCACGGAGGCTGTTTCTCGGGCGTTGCGGCATACAGAAACGGAGCGTATCCAAATTCAATCAAGGTCGCGAGAGACTACGTATCCGGCGGAGGCCTGCCCTTTAACGGAAAAGCCCTTTAGGACTTTTCCGTTCGAAATTTTTTAGGATTTTACTTTAAGTATAGTATACAAATTGTACGAGTTACATAACTCGATTTGAATGGAAAATAAAACAGCCGGGCATTTTGCCCGGCCGTTTTTATCTTTCATCAAAATTAAATATTGAAGGATCGTGAGGATCTCTGTGAGAGTAAATCTCCTCGAGTTCTTTTATTACCTCATCTTTAGGTCTCATAAAGGGGTCTGAGTGACTGATAAGTAAGTACTTAGAGCGAATTGATTTAAGCACGTTGATTTCAGCTTTTAAAACTACTGCGTTATAGAAAGGCTTACCGTCTTTTGAAGCTGAGTAAATTGCATCGCCCACAAAGCAATAGGTTCCGTCGATTTCCATTGCAACGCAGCCCTTTGCGTGGGAAGAGGGAAGGTCGAAAATACGAATCTTAACGCCGTCTTCTATGTTAAATTCACCCATGTAATCAGATTCAAGCTTTAAGTGCTTACAAGTGTAGGGGCTTGCATAAACTTTTTGGTACTTCATGTAGTTCATGTTTGCCACGTGGTCTTTATGGAAATGGGAAAGAACGATGTTTCTTCCACCGTTAATGTTTTGAATTGCTTTAAGGGTTTCATCGCCGTTTCCGACATCGAAAAGCCACAAGAAAAGGTTTCCGCGGATTACGCCTACTTCAGCGGAAAGAGGGGCTTCTCCTGATACAATATATGAAATTCTGTCAGTAATTCTCTTTTCTTCAAGCATCTATTATTTATCCCTTCAAGGTTCAAGATGGGCACTCCGAGGGATAATAATGCTTTTTGGCAAATTATACCATGCGGATTTTGCCTTCATCCGAAATTGTGATGAGGTGTTGTTTGTACAAATGACCGACAGCCTTTTTGAATTCATTCTTGCTCATGCCGGTTTCTCTTGAAATAACTTCTGAGGTAGCTTTTTCTGAAAATGGAAGAACTCCGTCGTAAGATTTGATTATATCCAATAACTTCTTCGAATCATTCTCAATTAAAGCATACGCTTT
>JAEEXG010000112.1 GCA_016291405.1 Lachnospiraceae bacterium | reverse complement strand
TTTTTAATGCTTTTTTTATTGATGGGACTATTGCTATAAGGTAGAATCTTTGTAAAAGTCGACACAATAAGGAGAATTTACTGATGAAGACTCAGTCAAAGATTTACAAAATGGTTTTAAGCGCTATGTTTTTGGCACTTGCCATGGTGCTTCCCTTTTTAACGGGGCAGATTCCTCAAATCGGAAAAGCACTTTCACCTATGCATATTCCCGTGTTTTTAGCAGGTTTCTTTGTGGGCCCTGCTTATGCGGCAATCCTTGGATTTGTGGCACCTCTTCTTAGAGCCGTAATGTTTGGAATGCCCGCACTTTTCCCAAATGCCACGGCAATGGCTTTTGAGCTTTGCGCATACGGTTTGTTTTCAGGGCTTATATATAAGGCGCTTCCCGCAAAGAAAATATATATCTACGTAACCCTTATTTCATCCATGCTTCTTGGAAGAATTGTCTGGGGCGCTGTAATGTTTTTCCTTATGGGAATCGGGAAAGCAGAGTTTGGAATTGAAAAGTTCTTGGCAGGCGGTTTTATAAACGCTGTTCCCGGAATCATCCTTCATATTGTGCTTGTTCCAATCATCGTTATGGCACTTAGAAGCTATACGATAAAGAATCAATAAGCTTAAATTTTATTGACATTATTTTCATAAAGATATACGATACTAAAATGAGTTAGCCAAGGCTAACCAAAGAAGGAGTTATACTATGAAAAAAGAAATAAGCCTTAACGACATCAAGAAATTTGATGATAATTTTAACAAAAATCCCGGCAATATTATTGCCATGAACGCCGTTAACGAAAACGGTATTATCGCTTCTTCAAAAAGTTTTGAAGCAAAAAGAAACAATCAGTTTAGCTTTTCTGTAGAAGTGGAAGCAGGAAAGGTTTGTAACCAAAAGCAGTCCGGACGTTGCTGGATGTTTGCATCATACAACGTTATGAGACTTGAAATAATGAAAAAGCTTAACCTTGAAAATATGGAGTTAAGCCAGAACTATCCTTTGTTTTACGATAAGCTTGAAAAGAGCAATCACTTCCTTGAATGTATGCTTGATACCATTGACGAGCCGGTAAATTCAAGAACAGTAGCCTTTCTTTTGTCAGCCCCTGTAGGAGACGGCGGACAGTGGGATATGTTTAGAAGCCTTGTTAAAAAGTATGGCGTTGTACCTAAAGAAGTAATGCCTGAAACAAACGCTTCTTCAGCCACAAGAGAGCTTGACGGTTTCCTCACAAAGAAGCTAAGAGAGTTTGCATGCACCTTTAGAAAAGAACATGCTAAGGGAAAGAGCGTAGCTGACTTAAGAAAACTTAAGGATGAGATGATGGAAACAATCTATCGCATGTTAGTTATTTCCTTAGGAAAGCCTCCCGTAAAGTTTGACTGGGGCGTTAGAGATAAGGATAAAAAGTATCACAGCGAAAAGGGCATCACTCCCGTTGAATTCTTTAATAAGTACGTAGGCTGGAATCTTGATGACTTTGTAACCGTTATAAACGCACCCACAAAGGATAAGCCTTACAACAAGACATATACTGTTAAGTATCTTGGAAACGTTGAAGAGGGCGATTACCCGGTTAAGTATTTAAATCTTCCCATGGATGATTTAAGAGACCTTACCATTAAGCAGTTAAAGGCAGGAAGAGCCGTATGGTTTGGAAGCGATGTGGGACAGTTCTCTGACAGAAAGGGTGGATATTTAACATCCGATATTTTAAACGTAGATAAGCTTTTTGATACAAAGTTTTCAATGACCAAAGAAGAGAGACTTGACTTTGGAGAATCATTAATGACTCACGCTATGGTTATTACAGGTGTCGATCTTGATGAAAACGAAAAGCCTATCCGCTGGAAGGTTGAAAACAGCTGGGGCGAAGACGTAGGCGAAAAAGGATACTATGTAATGGACGATAAGTGGTTTGGAGAGTTTGCTTACCAGATTCTCTTAGAAAAGAAGTACTTATCAAAAGAACAAAAGAAACTGTTTGAACAAGAGCCAATCGTGCTTGAACCCTGGGATCCCATGGGAAGCCTTGCAAGATAATAATAAGCCCGGTGCACTAATGCATCGGGCTTTATTTTTACTTTGCTTTTCCTTGATTTGCAACGGCATCCATTTTGGCCTTCAAGGC
Organism: Lachnospiraceae bacterium; assembly: GCA_016291405.1. Classification (GTDB taxonomy): domain Bacteria; phylum Bacillota; class Clostridia; order Lachnospirales; family Lachnospiraceae; genus UBA1258. Next base: position 791 of record JAEEXG010000112.1, on the reverse strand, counting down.
TTCCTGGTCACCAAGATAGTAGTGCTTAATAACTTTAAAGTTATCGTCAAATTCATACACAAGGGGAACAGCTGTGGGAATATTGACACCGATTATTTCTTCGCTTGAAAGGTTGTCAAAGTATTTAACCAAAGCTCTTAAGGAATTTCCGTGAGCTGCGATAATTACTCGCTTTCCGTCCTTCATGTCTTTCTTTATAACTTCTTCAAAGTAAGGAATTACACGTTCAATTGTGGTTTCCAGACTTTCGTTTGCAGGAAGTAAAGACTTGTCAAAGTTTCTGTACATTTCCTGCTTTGTGGCGCTTCTTTCATCGCTTTCCTCAAGTGCCGGAGGCTTTACGTCAAATGAACGTCTCCAGATCTTAACCTGTTCTTCGCCATATTTTTCAGCGGTTTCAGATTTGTTTAAGCCCTGAAGTGCACCGTAGTGACGTTCGTTTAATTTCCATGATTTGTGAACGGGTAGCCATGCCCTATCCATTTCATCAAGTGCGATGTTTAAAGTGTGAATCGCTCTCTTTAAGTAAGAAGTGTAGCATACGTCAAAGTCGTATCCTTCTTCTTTCATTATACGGCCTGCATTCTTGGCCTCTTCACGGCCCTTGTCGCTTAAGTCAACATCAGTCCAACCCGTAAACAGGTTTAACTTGTTCCACTCGCTCTCGCCGTGTCTAATCAGTACAAGTTTCATCATAATAGAAATCTCCTATCTTTAAACGAATATTACTTGTAGCCAATTACACATATCTAAAGATAAAATACAGCATTTAAAGCAAATTAGCAACCGCT
>JAEEXG010000011.1 GCA_016291405.1 Lachnospiraceae bacterium | reverse complement strand
TGTCAAGATGCGAATACAAGACATGACGGATCCCTTTCAACCGGCCATGGAAACTCGGCAAAAGATATGATTTCAAGACTTGAAACCATGGTGCTTGGAGGAATGGATATTCCTTTATATGCAATCAGAGGACAGATTGCCGGAGCTATAGATGTTTTTGTTCACTTGGGAAGATTAAGAAACAGAAAAAGAGTGGTGCTTCAGATTTGTGAAGTGGAAGGATTTGTAGACGGTGAAGTAAAACTTCGGACTTTATACGAGTGGGATAAAGACGAATTAAAAAAGATAAATGAGTTGTACAACAGCAAAAAACTAAAGGATTGGGAAAGCTTTAATGGACTATCTTAAATATGACTTATCGAAGAAAGAATGGGCGATGGCAATAGGTATATATGCATTGGGGATATTGGCAATATCTTATTTCTTTTATCGATCATGGGTGGTGTTTCTTTTGTTAAGCCCGGGGTTTTACTTATTTTTTAAATATTTTAAGACCATGCTTATAAAGAAAAGAAAGAAAAAACTCGTAGAAGAGTTTTCGGAAGTGCTTTTTAGCGTAAGCGTAAACATTAAAGCAGGCTATTCGGTAGAAAATGCCTTTTTGGAAGCCTACAAAGACATAAAGCTGTTTTACGGCGAAAACAGTCTTATGGCGGATGAAATAGTAAGAATCAAAAAAGGAATGGAAATAAACATTACCTTGGAAGATTTAATTGAAGACTTGGCGAAAAGAAGCCATGAAAAGGACATTTTGCTTTTTAGCGAAGTGTGTAAAAGCGCCAAGCGTAACGGTGGAAATATCACGGAGGTTCTTCTTAATACCGCGGAAAGGATACGCGGGGGAATAAACGTTGACAAAGAGATAGATACATTATTGTCCGAAAAGAAGCTGGAACTGAGAATTATGGAAATTATGCCATTTTTTATAATGATGTACTTAGAAGTAACCTCCGTTGGATATTTTAATGTTCTTTATCAAGATTACAAAGGAAGAATACTGATGACGGCGTGCCTGCTTGGATATATGGGGGCTGTATATGTCGGAAAAAGGATATTGGATATAGAAGTATGAAAATAGATAAAAGAACAGGAATCATAGCAGCTTTAATCTTTGTAACAGGAATTATTCTCTACATTTTTTCAGGAGAAGCCTCTGTGGAAATTGAAGATATCATACAGAGAAATGGGCCGAATGAAGAAAGCAGCAAATATGTTTTGGAAGCCGATGTGGACGGCCTTGTAATCGAAGATATAGAGTTTAGTGTTAATCAAAGAGATTATACAAAAGAAGAATGTGAGGAACTCTTTGAAAACAATAAAGAACGAATTATCAAAGAGATGCTTGGAGAAAACAAAGAGCTAACCAATATAACTGAAGATTTAAATCTATATGAAAAGATTAAAGGATTGCCTTTTGATTTTTCATTTACATTTGATGATTACACGATTGTTAGCGAAACAGGAGAGATTCTTACCACAGAAGAATCCGTCTTAAAAGTTAGCATTTTGGCACAATATAAAGATTTTAACGATTCTCTTATTGTTAAAGTCCTGGTAAAGCCGGGACCCGGTGTGATGATGAGGGCGTATAAAAATGAACTGATGGCTAAGCTTAGAGATTCATTGAATGTGGCTGACAGTGAAGTCTATCTTCCTAAGGAAATAGACGGAAAAGCTGTTGGCTACAGGGTGCCCGAAAAAAAGAGAAATCCAATATATTTATTTGGAGCAATGGTAGCTTCTGTGTCCTGTATATTAGGGCAAAAGAAAGATGAAAAAAAGGCAAACGAAAAGCGCAAAAAAGAAATAATGAAAGAATATCCTGCATTGCTTCAAAAGATGTCTTTATATCAGGCAACGGGAATGACAATCAGAAATGTCTGGAATGCCATATATTTGGAGGGATTAAAAAAGAAAGGAAAGAAAAGTCCTTTATATGCTGAAATGGGAGTATCGATAAACGAGCTTCAAAGCGGTATATCAGAACCCTTAGTTTACAGGCATTTTGGGGAAAGAGTAAAGACAACGGAGATGGTAAGGTTTACAGCCCTTTTATCTCAGAACCTAAGAAAAGGAAGCAGCAGTCTTAAAAAGCTTTTGGAAGAAGAATCGGAAAGAGCCTTTGTATATAAAAAGCAGACAGCAATAAAAGAAGGCGAAGAGGCAGGAACAAAATTGTTGTTTCCAATGATGTTCCTTTTAATAGATATATTAATAATTATTATGGTTCCGGCCTTTTGGACCATGTAGAGAGGAGAAAAAATGAAAACATTTAAAGACTTTTTAAAAGAAGAAGACGGTATGGGAACTGTTGAAGTGATTCTTATTATCGTAGTATTGGTGGCACTTGTGGTTATTTTTAAAACAGAGATTACAAAAATCGTAAATTCATTGTTTACAAAGATTTCAAGCCAAACAGACAAACTATGAGACGGGGTTATATAACGGTATTTTTTGCCATTGCAATTTCTTTATGCTTATCTTTAATCTTAGCCTTGGTATATGGGGTAAGGGAAAGCGCCATAAGACAGAAGATAAAAGAGAGCGCCGACGTGTGTATAAGATCAACCTTTGCAGAGTATCAAAGAGAGCTTTGGGAAAACTACAATCTGATTTTTGTGGACTCAGGCTATGGAAGCAAGACTCCGGGACCGATTTTATCCGAAGAACACTTTAAAAACTTCATGAATAAAAACTTCAATGAAAATCCCATGGTAGTGATGGGAGGAAAAGATTTTCTAAGTCTTACATGTAATGATGTTGAGACAATGGAAATAAGGTTTGCAACTGATGAAAACGGGAAAGCTGTATTAAACCAGGCTGTAAAATGGATGAGATATAAATATGGGATAGTTGATTTACTTAAACTATATGAAAAATCCATGGATGCATTGGATGAGTACAGCGAAGATGAGTATAGAGAGAAAGTTGAAAAGGCAAAGAGTGATATCGGAGATAGTCCTCCGTTTCAAATAGAAGAATGGATTAGCTCATCCGATGAATTCTTAATGGATAGAAGTGATGTTTCATTGCTTTCATCCATAAGACTTATTTACAAAGATATTTCTTTTATATCAGAGGACGCATATAGAGAAGAAGACTTAATAGAGTCAAGAAACCTTAATAAAGGAAATATAAAGCAGGATAAAGAATCCGATTTAGCGGATAAACTTTTCTTCACTGAATACGTTTTATCGTATTGTGGAAATTTTGTTTCAGAGATGCCGGATACGGCTCTCAAATATGAATCCGAATACTTAATAACAGGAATGGAAGCCGATGCAAAAAACATAGAGAGTATGGTAAATCTATTGCTTGTGTTACGGACAGCTTCCAATGCAACAGAGCTTTATAAAGATAAGGTGACGGTTAAAGAGATTGAAGGTCTATCTCAGGCAATAGCAACACTTTGCCTAAACCCTGAACTTGCAAAGCCGATTGCTGCATTAATCGAAGTAGTGTGGATTTTTAATGAAAGTAAGAATGATGTTTGGCTACTTTTATCGGGAGAAAAAGTTCCTTTAGGAAAGGCACCCTCAGAGTGGAAGACTACTTTTTTAAATCCGGTATCAAGCAATCATTCTGAAGAGGGATATGAAGAAGGATTTAGCTATAAAGACTATCTTAGAATGTTTCTTTATACGGTTGATATAAAGACACTTACAAACAGATTTATGAATGTGTGCGAGCAAAACGTAAGGAAGAGCACAAATAATCCTAATTTCAGACTGGATAATTGCTTTGATGCCTGGAAGGCTACTTCATACGTTACAAGCGATTTCGGCTATGAATACATGGCAACAAGAAAATACGATATTGAAGAATAGGAGGATGGTCGCGATGTCCTTTTCGGAAAAAAAGAGAGTACAAAAAACTACAACAATAAGAAAGGAATCTTCTCTCTCGGACTTTTTTATAAGGTTTCTCTTAAAGCTATCGCGTCGAAAAGGGCAACGCCGCCATTCTCCTAAAGAAAAAAGAGGACATAAAGCTTCGGCAACCGTTGAGGCTTTAATGCTGTTTCCCATTGTGGTTACGTTTTTCTTTTCATTTATTTGGCTTATGGATGTAATCAGAATTCATTCCACTATCGGAGCCATAGTAAATGAAGTCGGATCCAAGATGGTGAGCGTTTCTTATCCCAAAGCGGTTATTTTATCAAACGATGAAAAAGAAAGCCTGATAGAAAGGGTGGGTACTATAGTGGTTTCTGAAGAAATGGTACGAATAAAAGTTGAAAAAAGTAATGTATATGAGCACATAAATCATTTTGTATGCCTTCCTTCATTCGGAGGTCAAGGTGATGAAATATCTCTTATGGCGACTTATCAGGTTAAACCACCTATAAGCATACCGGGATTTAATGGGATGAGACTTACTAACCGGTTTTACTCAAAAACGTATGTGGGATATAAGAAACCGGCAGAGAGCACAGAGTATGTATATGTCACCAAAAATTCGGATGTATATCATACCCACAGAAATTGCCAAACGTTAAAAGTTAATGCGACACAAGTTACAGAAGAAGGGCTAAAAAAGGCAAGAAATCAAAGCGGAGGAAAGTATTATCCTTGCAGCGATTGCGAAAAAGAAAAGAGTACAGGAATATATTATATTTCTCCCTATGGTAACAGATACCATAAAAGGGCAAATTGCGAAAACTTAAACATAGAGGTGTACAGAGTTCCGTTAAAGGAGGTCAGTGAAAGAAGAAAATGTTATTTATGCAAGTAATCAAAGGAAATTTAGAAATATGGCAATGGTTGTTGCTACTTTCGGTGCTTTTACCAATGGCTGTTAAAGACATTAAGTATAAGAAGATAAACGGATACATTTGTCTTGTGATGATAATGGTTTCTTTTTTAATAAGAGTAAAGATTAAGCAGGATGCAAACTTTACGATACTCCTTGATTTAATACCGGGAGTGCTTATGTATGTTTTATCGAAGCTTTCTCCAAAATCCATTGGTGAGGGAGATGCGTTGGTGCTTATATTTATAGGAAGCGTTGTAGGCTACATGAAGGAAATGGAGTTTCTTATAATATCCGTTTTCTTGGCAGGATTGATTGCACTCATACTGTTTGTATTAAAGAAAGTTGACAGAGACACAAAGCTACCATTTGTACCGTTTCTATCAGTGGGTGTGCTGGCCGGTGGTTTTCTATGAAGAAAAAGCTTGATGGATATTTCACTCCCGAAGCAGCAATGCTAATACCCTTTCTAATATTGGTAAGCATGATTTTTATGTATCTTTTGGTTCATGCATATGACAGAGCTTTGATGGTTCAGGATGTTAATAGTCTTATTGCCATGGTTAGAGATGAAAAGAAGATAGATCATTATAAAGAGATTTGCGAGAAGGAATTTATAGAGATAAAAGAAGAGCATCCCTATATAGCTGTTGATGATGTCAAATTATACTTTTTAAAAAGCGAAGAGGGAAAAGAAATGATTGGAATGGAAGCGAGCTGGACTGTTCCTATATGGAAAAGCTTTTCTAAGAAAATAAGCTATGAAAAAGAATTATACGGAGTAAGACCACTGTTTATGATGTATCACACAAAAATGGTCAAAGAATTAATGGAGAAAAAAGACGATGCAGATTCAGATGATGTACGAGATGAATAGAACATACATGGTGGTAAGCGGTGAAGAGATATATAAAACAGAAGATTTTAGATACAAAATGCTTTCTTCAAACGATATTAAAGGGTTACTTCCGCTTCAGGTAAGAAACATAAATAACGAGAAGCGTTTATACATTGATGTAACCGGCAAAGAAAACATTTTAAATTATTTTAATTGTCATATGGCCACAAGAGAAGAGATTAAAAAGCTCTTTGATGCAATATATGTAATATCCGATGGGATATCAAGATTCTTAATAAGGGAAACGGATGTGATACTTAGACCTGAAATGATTTATAGAAATCTGTCTACAGGCGATTATGAATTCATTTGCATTCCCCTAAACGAAGAGGAAACCAAGAAATCCAACGAAGGGATGAGGGTTTTACTTCAGTTTATTATGATGCACCTTGATAATACGGATAATTCTCTTGTGAATGCTATATATACAATCAGCGATATGTACGAAAAGGGTAACCCGAAGTTTTCTTTATGTTATGAGTATTTTACTCAGGAAACGTACGAAGAACCTATTGAAGAGATTTGTGAAACGGAAACCGAGATAATTGAGAATAAAACTCCTAAAAAAAGGTTTTATGTACCATCTAAGAAAGAAATCTTGGCGGCAACATTTGTGGTCGTGGGGATACTGCTGATTGGTTTTAATATCTTCTTATCGATGAAGCTTTAGCGATAAGTCGATTATCGGATACCGAAAAGCGGTGTCCGCAAGTTGGGGTGGGTGCCATGCACCCACTTCATAATCACGATTGAAAATGGAATATGCTCTTGGTAAAATTATTTATAATATCTAGAACTTTTGGAGCAATTTCAATGACAGATGCACTTTTTAACTCAATAGTACAAAGCGGATATAAAGAGATGATGGTAAACGGAGAATACGAAGGTTATCATTTCTTTTTTGATGCTGTAAGGCATATAGTAAACGCTGTTTTGTTCATTGACGCTGATAAATACAGAGACAAATTTATAAGTGCAATTAAGCTTGAAATGAAAGATAAGCTTGAAGCGCAGGGCATCAATGTTCACTACATGGAAGTAATACTGGTTAATTCAAAAAGAGCTTCTTATGTTGAAGAAATGTTTGTGGCCCGCCAGGCCTGTGCCGATAATTCATTTACCTGGATTTTTGATGAAGCAATAAATGAGCTCATCATATATGAAAATCAAACGGAAGATTTTTACGGGCTAAAAAACATACTTGAAAATGTTAAGCCTGTTGAAACCGGTAATGAAGAAAACGAAAACCCGGCAAAAATAAGTAATCCAATCGATAATATAAAAGCTCTTCCGAAGGTTACTTCCATTCTTGTTTTAATAAACGTAGTGACCTTTATCTTATGTACTTTCACAGGTACTCTGTTATATAATAAAGGAGGTGTGGGGCTTTCTTTATTAACATCCCCCTATGAATATTACAGAGTAATAACATCCATGTTTTTACATGCAAATATAGCCCATCTTTTCGGAAATATGGTGAATCTCTTTTTCCTTGGAGAAATCATAGAAAAGAAGATAGGACATTGGTGGTATTTAGGCCTATATTTTGTGGCCGGTATAGCTGGAACGATTGCAACCTTCATAAGCGAAGTAATCACGGACACTCCCGTAGTTGTAATAGGTGCAAGCGGCGCTGTATTTGGTTTATTTGGAATTTTACTTACTCTTGTTTTGTTTAAAGAAATCAGAATGTCCACAATGCCTATTGCAAGGGTGATTGTAATCATTCTTTTTATGGTTCTTGAAGGCTTTTCTTATACGGATGTTGCCGTATGGGCCCATGTAGGTGGCCTCTTTGGCGGCATCTTATACGGAATGGTGTATTATCTTCTTTCAAAAAACAAAGGAGAAAAATCCTATGAAAATTAACATCTATTATGGCGGAAGAGGTCTTATCGACGACCCTACATTATTTGTAATCAACAAAATGCAGGCTGTACTTGAAGAATTACACGTAAACGTTGAAAGATACAATCTCTGCGAACTAAAAAATACAATCACCACGCTTCCTCAGACTCTTAAAACAGCTGATGGTGTTATATTGGCAACGACTGTTGAATGGTATGGAATCGGCGGATACATGCAGTCATTTTTGGATGCCTGCTGGCTTTACGCGGATAAAGAAAAGCTTTCAAAGATTTATATGTGCCCCATTGTTATGGCCACAACATACGGAGAAAGAGAAGGAAAGCTTAACCTTGCCAATGCCTGGGAAATTCTTGGAGGTCTTCCTTGCAGCGGTATTTGCGGATACATTGAGGATGTTGAACTCTTAGAAAAAGAAGATTATATTCGCTTGATTGAAAAGAAAGCGGAGAATATGTACAGGACCATAAACCAAAAGGTTTCTTCGCTCCCTGCTTCAAACCAGGCGGTTAAACAAAAGGTCAATATCACAAAGAACGCAGACCTTACCCCTCAGGAATCTGAGCAGTTATCAAAGTATGCGGCAGACGATGCGTACGTTCAAAAGCAAAAAGAAGACATTTCCGAACTTGCCAGCATGTTTAGAGACATGATGGGAATCGGAGATAAAGACGATACATCCGAGTTTATAAAAGAGTTTGAGCAGGCATTTCACGCAGACGCCGGAACCGATGCTTCTTACATCTTTAATATAGAGGGAAAGAAACTTCCTCTTTACATCCTTGTGGAAGGCCCTGAAGTAAAATGTGTGTATAAAGAAGCTCCGAAGGCTGATGTGGAAATATCAATCAGCAGAGAAAAGCTTGAATCCATCATCAAAGGAAACATGACTTTCCAAAGAGCCTTTATGGCAGGTGAAGTGAAGATGAAGGGCGACTTTAAAGCCCTTAGATCTTTAGATACATTATTTGTTTTTGCATAAGGAGATAGATATGAAAGACGATTGCATTTTTTGTAAATTGGCAAACGGAGTGTTTCCCACAAACTCTATTTATGAAGATGAATGTGTGAAGGTAATCCTTGACGCCGGCCCTGCAACAAAGGGACACGCTCTTGTAATTCCTAAAGAACACTACCAGGATATTTTTGATATTGAAGATACAACTTTGGCAAATGCAATGAAAGTTGCAAAGAAAGTTGCCACTCGCATGCAAGATGTCTTAAATTGTGACGGCGTAAACATCGTACAAAACAACAAAGAAGCAGCCGGACAAACTGTTCCGCACTTCCACATTCATGTCATTCCCCGCTATAAAAACGACGGACAAAACATTTTGTGGGATCCTAAGGAGCCTGATGAAAACGAGCAGAAAGCTCTTTGTGAAAAGCTTAAATTCTAGAATTGTAAAATAACAAAATACCCTCAAGGATATGGAGAAAACCAATATCTTTGAGGGTGATTTTTTATACGTATTCTTTAATTAATTTCATGATTGTTTCAATCGGGTCGTGCTGACCGGATTTACTCATGGCTTCGATATATGACTGTCTGTTACAGTAAAGCTCTTGAACCGATGCAATTAAAGTGTTTGAATTAACGTTTTCTTCTTGAAGAACCATTGAGAAGCCTTGTGCTTCAAATGATTCTGCGTTCAAAAGCTGGTCACCTCTGCTTCCTGAAGTAGGAAGGGGGATAAGTAAATTAGGCTTATGAAGTGAAAGAAGTTCGCAGATTGCATTTGCACCTGCTCTTGAAACAACTATATCAGCCGCCGCAAGTAAATCTTTCAAATCTTCTTTTACATATTCAAACTGCTTGTAGCCGCGGGTTGAATTAAGAGATTCATCAACGTTTCCTTTACCGCAAAGATGAATAACCTGGAAATCTTTAAGTAAAAGACTTAAGTTTTCTCTGACGGCTTCATTGATGGCTCTTGCGCCCTGGCTTCCGCCCATAATCAAAAGAATGGGCTTAAAATGTGAAAAACCGCAAAGCATTATGCCTTTTTGCTTGTTTCCCTGCTTTAATTCTTCGCGGATGGGAGTGCCTGTAAGTACTCCTTTTCCCTTCGGAACATACTGCATTGTTTCGGGAAAGTTACAGCAAATCTTTTCAGAGACGGGGATGCAAAGCTTATTTGCAAGGCCGGGAGTTAAATCCGATTCGTGTATGATAGCCGGAATCTTTAAAGAATGAGCAGCCCTAACTATAGGAACGCTCACAAATCCGCCTTTTGAAAAGACGATATCCGGTTTGATTTCTTTTAACACACTTTTGGCTTCAGCGAATCCCTTAATAATTCTGAAGGGATCAGTGAAGTTCTTTACATCAAAGTATCGACGAAGTTTGCCGGTAGATACGCCGTAATAAGGGATATTGTAATCTTCGATAAGTCTTTTTTCGATTCCGTCTTTTGAACCGATGTAGAAGACTTCATATCCTTCACTTTTAAGTCTGGGGAGAAGAGCAATGTTTGGAGTAACGTGTCCGGCAGTGCCACCTCCTGTTAAAACAATCTTTTTGCTCATTCTTTACGCCTTCTTAACTAAATAATCTTCCAATGCTCTCGCTAACTGATCGGGGCAGGATGTGTTTCTGGGTCCGCATGTGATTCCTTTTAATCTGGTAATTGCTTCTTCGACCTTCATGCCTTTGATAAGACCGTTAAGACCCTTATGATTTCCATCGCAACCACCAGTAAATTTAACATCCATAACTTTGCCGTCTTCGATTTCATAATCAATGCCAACGGCGCATATTCCGGTAGGTTTGTAATGCATGTGAATACCTCCGTGCTATAATAGTAAATTGTAACGGGCTTATTATAGCACAAGAAACTTGAAAGTTGAAATAGAATCATATATCAATTATAATAACGATTGATTTTGGAAGTTAAAAAGAAACAAAATCTTGGAGGATGAAAAGATGGCAGAATGGAAGAACCTTGACAAACTTGCAGCTTTTAACGACCTTAAAAACGCTAAAGCTGTAAAGCTTAAAGAAGTAATGGCCGGTGATAACGGTGCAAAGAGAGTAAAAGAATACTCAATCGACATGGCAGCAGATATGACTTATAACTACGCTGCAAAGGCCGTTGATGGGGAAATAATTGATAAGCTTCAAAAGCTTGCAGATGAAGCTGAGCTTACCGAAAAGTTTGAAGCTTTATATAACGGTGAAGTAATCAACACTGGTGAAAAGAGATTGGTGCTTCATCAGTTAACCAGAGGACAGCTTGGAAACAAAGTTGTAGCTGATGGCGTAGATAAAAGAGAATTTTATGTTGGCGTTCAGAAAAAGATTGCCGATTTTGCAAATAAGGTACATGCAGGTGAAATCACAAACGCTAAGGGCGAAAAGTTTACAACTGTTGTACAGATAGGTATCGGTGGTTCAGACCTTGGACCCAGAGCTATGTACTTAGCTTTAGAAAACTGGGCAAAGGCTACAGGCAACTTTAAAATGGAAGCAAAATTCATTTCAAACGTTGACCCCGATGATGCTGCAGGCGTTTTAAACGGCGTAGATGTAGCTCATGCAATATTCATTTTAGTATCTAAGTCAGGTACCACACTTGAGACTCTTACCAATGAATCTTTTGTAAAGGACGCTTTAAAGAAAGCAGGTCTTGATGCTTCAAAGCACATGATTGCAGTTACAAGCGAAACATCACCTTTGGCAAAGAGCTCAGATTACCTTGATGCATTCTTCATGGATGACTTTATCGGCGGAAGATTTTCTTCCACTTCAGCAGTTGGCGGAGCAGTATTATCACTTGCATTCGGCCCCGAAGTATTTGCCAGATTCCTTGACGGAGCAGCAAAAGAAGATAAGCTTGCTACAAACAAAGACATTAAGAAAAATCCTGCAATGATGGATGCTCTTATCGGAGTATATGAAAGAAACGTACTTGGATTTGGAGCAACTGCAGTTCTTCCTTATTCACAGGCACTTTCAAGATTCCCTGCACACTTGCAGCAGGCTGATATGGAATCAAACGGAAAGTCAGTTAACAGATTCGGTGAACCTGTTAACTATGTAACAGGCCCCATCATCTTTGGTGAACCCGGTACAAACGGACAGCACAGCTTCTATCAGCTTTTACATCAGGGAACAGATATCATTCCTTTACAGTTTGTTGGATTTAAGAACAGCCAGATCGGAACAGATGTTAACATTCAGGGAAGCACAAGCCAGCAGAAGCTTTGCGCTAACGTGGCAGCTCAGATTGTTGCATTTGCTTGCGGTAAGGACGATGAAAATAAGAACAAATATTTTGACGGCGGACGCCCTTCAAGCATTATCACAGGCGAAAAGCTTACTCCCGAAGCACTCGGAGCACTCCTTTCACACTTTGAAAACAAGATTATGTTCCAGGGCTTTACATGGAACCTTAACTCCTTCGACCAGGAAGGCGTACAGTTAGGAAAGGTACTTGCAAAGAAAGTACTTGCACACGATACAGACGGAGCATTAAAAGCTTACAGCGATTTGTTGAATATTTAATTGATTAACCCAAAAAGCAGGAAAACGCGTATGCGGGTTCCTGCTTTTTTTTACAAAAAACTATTATGGGGTAATGGTATGGAAGTTGGGCAATTTGAAATAGATGAAGTAAGTGAGAAAATACAGAGTATTGCTGAAAACATCCTTGGTTCAGGCATAGTAGAATCTATGTCCGGGATATGTGAACAATATGGACCTAATGAGGATGAGTTCAGAAAATATGATGTTTATAAGATTAAAACTAAAAATGGAAAAAGGATAATGAAAAAGGCATCTGAGCGAGAGGCTTCAAACTATGAAAAGTATCTTAACTCAGAGAGTTTTAATGTTCCCAAATATTACGGAAGATATGTAGACGGAAAGAATTTGTGGATTATCCTTGAAAGTATCGAAGGCGATGATTTACGCGATATGACAGATGATCTGGCGATAAAGGCGGCAGAAAGCATAGCGGCTATTCAAAATGCTTATTGGGACAGTGTGGACACAGAACGCTTCGATGCCTATATACAAAGAATTCAAAAGAGATATTCATTTATTAAAAGCAATGATGTTATCGGTAAAGCTTATAAAGTATTTCTTGACCGTCAATTGGAATGCCCCAGAACCATGTCAAATGGTGATTTCATGGAGTTTAATACTCTGAATCATGAGGGCACTGTATACATAATCGATTGGGGATTTGGCGGAATATTGCCTTATTCTCTTGATATTGCAAGGTTTATTGCTCATGCAACGGAAAACAGAGCCACATTTCCCTTTTACATGAATGATAATCAAAAGAAGATTTTTGTTGACCGTGTGTATGAATTGCTTAGAAAAAAGCCTGACTATGAGCAGTACCTTTATGATATTAAACTTGCCATTCTTAATGAGTATGTTGAATTTATAGAAGCCGATGAGGATGAAGATCACTGGTATTTAGAGCATGCTCGTGCACTTGCAAAAGAAATAGTAGAATCGCATTGATAAAAAAGCCTGAAATCTTAGGATTTCAGGCTTTTCTTTATACTATCGCAATCATTAACTTCTGTACTCTCGGAGTAACGATTATTCTGTAGATGTTATGCTTCCAGGCCCATTTAAGTCTGTCGTCTTCGATCGGTATCTCTTCAAATGAAATAAGTGAATCACCGATTATTTGCATTTTAGCGTTATCAATCGTAATTTCATTTCCGGATATAACAGGCCTTTCGTAAGTCATGAAGCTTAAGAAGAAACTGTTTGAAGAAATATCTCCTTTAGTAAATTCAATTTCATCCTCGATTACAATTTGTTTTGATTTGTACAAAGAAACATGTCTCTTGTATGACTTAACACCGGCATCCTTAGTATAGGCTTTGGCGATATCCATCTTGATATCTGAAATTGCATCACTTAAAAAGTATTCAACATCGGTTGCTTTATATTCCGCGCCATCCTTTTGCATTACGTTATTAATGGTAGGAAGGTTGTGGAAAGCCGACTGCATTGTCCAAATATCGTATCGTTCGCTAGAAAATGTTTTTTGTGTATACGTTTCAACTCCCACGTCAATTAAAACAGGTTTTCCTTCCTTGTATACAATCACACTTCCTGTGTCATTGTGATTGTGGGAATCTCCGTTGTTTCCTGCCTTTACTGCCAAAGCAAATTTATCGCCTCTTGCTATAAAAAGGCCGACGCTTTCATAATAAAAATCTTTATGTACAATGGGAAGGTCTGTATCAAAGTCCTTTATTTCAGCTGAAGTAAACAGCTCCTGTATACAATAGAAAAGATTCAATTCGCCTTCGTTTTTTTCATCGTCACCAATCTTAAAATCTCTTGCTGCAAAGCGCATCATATCAAGGTTTCCGATAGCTTTGGCAAATAAGTATTCTCTTGCGCCTGCTCTGTCTATTACGGCGGAGCAATCCGCAAAGTTAAAGTAATACTTATCTTCAATGTTTACGTTAAATATGTAGGTTGCTATATTCTTAATCTTTTCTTCGTTAAAGACAGAGTCAAAGAAACCGCCTGTAACATTGTTTAGAATAAATGCACAGTTAAATAAGCAAAGAGCTGAGTGACGATAGTAGTGAGCGCCTTCATCGCAACAACCATCTACGCCGTAATCCTTTAAAAAGGCGTCGATACTTTTGCAGGCCTTTAAAAAGACGTTTCTTCTTAATTCATCGGAAGTATTTTTGTTTAGAAAGACGGATAGCAAAACGTTTTGAGTGCACCATACCGTCCAGTTACACATTTTTTCATCACCGTTTCCCATCCACCAGAAATGTCTGTTAATGTAGGGAGTATATATTCTTTTTTCAAGGATAGAATCAATCATCTTATTAATGAAGGGATTGATTCTTTCAAAGTCATCAAATAAAAGATACTTTGCCATGGAAAGTAAAGCACCAGTTTCAGCGGCAAATAAATCAATTACGGGATCTGTTACATCAGGTAAGTTAAAAGAAGGGGTGTCTCTTATATAAGAATTGTGTGCAGGTAACTGCCATGCACTTTCTTCGCACAAAGAATAAATACCGTTTAAAATGTCATCAAGAAAGCGGCCGGTGTGCTCTACGCATTCACCCACAATCAAGGCATTTAGGGCATAGCGCTTTGAAAAGTTTAAAGATTCAAAGTTACTTCTGTTACCGGTTCTTGAATATTCCATGAATGCGGTTATGGGAATAGCTTTAAATTCAAACCCTAAGTACTTTTCGGCGTTTTTTACAGCTTTTTCTTTGTCCTCTTTATTAAGGTTATTATAAGCGCTTCTGTCTGATGCGCTTGGATAAGCGTCAAAACCGGATAGTAAAGAAGTGTATTTTGAACCTAATTCTGCAAACATATGAGTCCCTTTCTTACTTAAGAAATCATCAATAAAATATTTCGTTTGGTAACAAAGTTTATAGTGTAATTATATAGTAAAATGGGTTACTGTGTGAATCACTTTTACTGCTAAAGGTTAAATGGTAAAGACTAAGTATTTGTGGTATTATAAAAGATAGTTTTAAGATAGAGGTTAGTAATGACAAGGATCAACAAAAAAGAAATTTCTCGCGACATGAAAATGTATGCGGAAGACATTTTAAACTCTAAAAATTTTATTGAAAGCGAAAACAATATTCAACATTCCGATATAACGGTCAGAAAGCATTGCTTGAAAGTGGCATTTTTAAGTATGTGGCTTAACAGAAGATTTAATGTAAAGTGTAATGAAAGGGAACTTACAAGAGGCGCTCTTTTACACGATTTCTTTCTTTATGACTGGCATGCGCCGGAGCATTGCGGATTAAAGAACCTCCACGGCTTTAAGCATCCGGGAATCGCTTTAAAAAATGCTTCAAAAGAATTTACTCTTACTGAAAAAGAAAAGAATATTATTTCTTCTCATATGTGGCCGCTTACCTTAAGGCATATACCTAAGTGCAGAGAAGCATGGGTGGTGACTGCGGCAGATAAATACATTTCTACTGTGGAATCATTAAGGCTCCACAAACTTCCTAAACTAATAAGAGTAAAGGCCAGGGGATAAGTATTGGGTAAGATAGTTTATATAATGGGGAAAAGCTCAACGGGAAAGGATACAATCTTTAAAGAGCTTATAAGAAAGAACACGTTTAACTTTAAAACGATAGTTTCTTATACCACACGTCCTATAAGAGAAGGCGAAAAGGACGGGCAGGAATATTTCTTTACCGATGAAGCGGGCTTTAACAAGCTTAAAGATGAAGGTAAAGTAATAGAAGACAGGTGCTATAACACCATTCACGGACCTTGGAGATATTTTACCGTAGATGACGGGCAGATAAACGACAGGGATAATTACATTACAATCGGTACCCTTGAGTCGTACGTTAAAATCTGTGAATACTACGGAAACAATAGGATAATACCTGTACTTGTTGAGCTTGATGACGGAGTGAGACTTCAAAGAGCTCTTAACAGAGAAAAGAAACAGGATAAGCCTAAATACGAAGAAATGTGCAGAAGGTTTTTAGCCGATTCTGCGGATTTTAGCGAAGAAAAGATTCAAAGCGCCAAGATTAAAAGACGCTTTTACAATAACGAGTTAAATGTTTGTTTACAAGAAATTGAGGATTACATACACGAAAATATGGAGTAGCGTATGGACGTTAAGATCAATCAGATAACTCAATCAGGGCAAATTCAGAATGTGACAAATGTTCAGAAATCAAGCGAAGAGTTTAAGTTTATGCTTATGAGCAAGATTTCCGAAGAAGATTTGCAGGCACGCTTAACTTCTTTAATGGAAGAGATTACCATGCAGGGCGAGCGCATATCAAAGAAAAAAGACATAAAGGATATGCGTAGATACAGAAGCCTCATTAAAGATTTTATGAATGAAATAGTGTCTCGTTCCCATGCCTTTTCAAGAGAGAATTTCTTAGACAGAAAGGGACGTCACAGAGTATACGGTATCATTCGTCTGATAGATGAAAACTTAGACGAGCTTGCCCAGGAATTAATGAAAGAGCAAAAGGATAATATTTCCATCCTTCAAAAAATCGGGGATATAAGAGGTTTGATTTTAGATATCTTTACCTAAAGACAGGGGTAATATGCTAAGCTTTAACGACATTTACGGCCAGGAACATATTAAAGATCACCTTAAACGGGCCATTGAACTTGACAAGGTATCTCACGCTTACATACTAAGCGGAGAAAAATATTCGGGTAAAGAATTTATTGCCCGAATTTTTGCTGCAGCTTTGCTATGTGAGTCTGAGGGTGAAGTTCCTTGCGGAAAGTGCCATAGCTGCAGGCAGGCCCTTGAAGACAACAATCCCGATATTATATATGTCACACATGAAAAGCCGAATGTAATAAGCGTAGATGACATACGTACTCAGATAAACTCAGATATTAATATAAAGCCCTACGCGGGTAAAAAGAAAATATATATTGTAAACGAAGCGGAAAAAATGAATCAGCAGGCTCAGAATGCTTTATTAAAGACTTTTGAGGAGCCTCCGGAATATGCGGTTATCATGCTTTTAACCACTAATACGCAAGAGCTTCTTTCTACAATAATAAGCCGTGCAATCACCCTTAATATGAGACCTGTAAGCGATGACATCATTAAAGGGTATCTAATGAGGGAAAAAAAGGTTCCCGATTATAAAGCGGATATTTGCGTGGCTTTTGCAAGAGGTAATTTAGGTAAAGCCGCGATGCTTTCTGAAAATGAAGAGTTTGATGCATTAAGAGAGAGCGTCATAAATCTTTTAAAACATATAAAAGATATGGAGTCTTGGAAAATATCAGGGGCCATAAAAGAAATGAGCGAAAAGAAAACGCAAATTTCAGATTACCTTGATATTATGCTTGTATGGTTTAGAGATGTTCTTTTATATAAAGCCTGCAAGAACTCAAATAACTTGATTTTTACGGAAGAGTTACAGTATATTAAAAAGGTGTCGGAAGCAATGTCTTATGAAGACATTGAAGAAGTCATAAATCAATTGGAAATAGCAAGAAAACGTTTAGATTCAAATGTTAACTTTGATCTTACGATGGAACTACTGTTGCTTAATATACAGGAGAAGAATAGATGACGAAAGTTGTAGGTGTTCGTTTCCGAGAAGCCGGTAAGGTGTATTACTTTGCTCCCGGAGACTTAGAAATTAAAAGAGACGACCACGTTATTGTAGAAACAGCCCGTGGTATGGAATACGGTACTGTTGTGCTTGGCGTTTGCGAAGTGGAAGATGAAAAGATCATCCCTCCTTTGAAAGGCGTTATAAGAGTTGCCACAAAAGCAGACGATGAAAGAGAAGCTACAAACAGAAGAAAAGAGCAGGAAGCATTGCCCATCTGTAAAGAAAAGATTGAAAAGCGCAATCTTCCCATGAAGCTTATAAACGCAGAATATACCTTTGATAACAATAAAATTCTTTTTTACTATTTTAGTGACGGACGTGTGGACTTTAGAGAGCTTGTAAAGGATTTGGCAGCAGTCTTCCACACACGTATCGAAATGAGACAGGTAGGTGTAAGAGACGAAGCTAAGTTAAGAGGAGGCATCGGTATCTGCGGACGTCCTCTTTGCTGTAACACTTACATGGCTGATTTCCAGCCTGTTTCCATTAAGATGGCAAAAGAGCAAAACCTTTCTTTAAATGCCACAAAGATTTCCGGTGTATGCGGCCGTCTTATGTGCTGCTTAAAGAATGAAGAAGAAACCTATGAAGAATTAAACCGTAACCTTCCAAATGTAGGCGATGAAGTTACAATCAACGCCGAAGGAAGAAAAGGTCAGGTTCATTCCGTAAATGTGTTAAGACAGATTGTTAAAGTAATCGTTGAAGAAGACGATGAAAAGGAACTTAAAGAATATAAGCCCGAAGAACTTACATTTAAGAAGCGTAAAAACAAGAAGCTTGAACTTACCGAAGAAGAAAAGAGAGAGCTTGAAGGCTTGGAGAATTAAGTATTGGATATAAAGCTTAAAGAAAACGAGCGAATCGATGATTTGGAGCGAAACAATTTAAAAATCATTCAAGACCCCAAAAGATTTTGCTTTGGGATGGATGCCGTTTTGCTTTCAGGTTTTGTGCATGTAAAAAAAGAAGCCAAAGTGTTGGACCTTTGTACAGGCACAGGAATTATTCCGATTTTGCTTTCGGCTAAAACGGATGCAAGCCACATAAGTGCCCTTGAAATCCAGGAAGATTCAGCCGATATGGCAAAAAGAAGCGTTCTTTTAAATGACCTTCAAGATAAAATAGATGTGGTTACAGGTGATGTTAAAGAAGCTGATAAATACTTTAAGAAGGGTTCTTTTGACGCAGTAACCTGCAATCCCCCCTACATGATAGGAAAGCACGGGCTTCAAAATCCCGATGACACGCTTGCCATAGCAAGGCATGAAGTAAAGTGTACCTTTGATGATGTAGCAAAAAATGCCGCAAGCATGCTTAAAAGCGGCGGAAGCTTTTTCTTGGTACACAGGCCTTTTAGGCTTGCAGAAATATTTGCAACCCTTCAAAAGTACAAACTGGAACCTAAAAGGATGCAACTTATATACCCCTTTGTAGATAAAGAGCCCAACATGGTTTTAATCGAAGCCGTACGAGGCGGACGCTCAAGGATGGAAGTTTTAAAACCGTTAATTATTTACAAACAACAGGGAGTATATACTGATGCCATATATGACATATATGGTTATTGACAAACAAATAAAGAGAACCTATACTTGGCTTAAACAAAGAGAAAGAGAACTAAAAGGAGAAACAAATGTTAGACAGAATTATTGAGATTATCAACGAGCAGCTTAATATTGATGATGCAGTAATTACAGAAGAAACATCTTTCAAGGATGATTTGGGAGTTGATTCTTTAGACTTGCTTGAATTGGTTATGGCATTTGAAGAGGAATACAATATCGAACTTAACCCTGAAGAGTTGGAAGGAATTCAGACTGTAGGGGACGTAATGGACTACATTAAGAAGTATACAGATCAGTAAGGCAAATTAATGGCTCCGGCGAATTGCCGGAGCTTTTTTTGTATGGCGACGAGCCAAAGTTAAAACTTTACTAAAAGTGGAGGTGTATTGAGATGTGGAATGATTGGTTGACAATTGGTAAGTTTACAATTCACGGATATGGAGCATGTATCGCAATCGGTTTGCTTATGGCTCTTTGGATGTCTACAGTTAGAGCTAAGAAAAGAAACATGAGTGAAGATATTTGCTACGGAATAGTGTTTTGCGCAGCAATCTTTGGATTCTTATCTGCAAAGATAATGTTTTGCATAGTTGAATGGAAATCATTTGTGGAAAATCCTCTGGCAATCCTTTCATCAAGCGGATTTGTGGTATTTGGCGGTATAACAGGCGGAAGTATTGCTATAGTCATCTACTGTCTCATAAAGAAAGTAAATCCCCTTGATTACTTGGAACTTGTGATTCCTTCCGTTGCATTGGCTCAGGCCTTTGGACGTCTTGGATGCTTTATGGCGGGATGCTGTTACGGAAGACCTACGGATTCACCCATCGGTATAGCTTTTTCACATTCCGATTTTGCACCAAACGGAGTAAAGCTTATCCCCACACAGCTTATTTCATCTGTGGGTAACCTTATAAATATGTTCCTTCTTTTGTGGATTGCCAAAAACACAAAGAAAAGAGGAACGGTTCTTGCTTGCTATATAATCTTTTACAGCGTAGGCCGTTTCTTTGTAGAAATGCTTAGAAACGACGAAAGAGGAAGTGTGGGAAGCCTTTCAACTTCTCAGTTTTACGGAATTTTCTCATTAATTGTAGGCCTTGGCATTTTTATCTGGGCAATGACGCACAAAGAAAAAGAAGTTGAAGCAGTAGCTATAGAGGAAGAAAAGAATGAAGAGGTATAGAAGAGAAGACGAAGTGTCTTATGCCCTTGGCATAACACTTACCTTTGAACTTTTAAAGTTTTCTCCTGAGTACGCAACAAAAGTTTATATTCACTCTCAGATGCAAAGAGGAGAGTCTTTTGACAAGCTTTCATCCCTTTGTAAAGAATTAAAGATTCCCATGGAGTTTTCAGATAAGCCCTTTAATATCTTGTCTCAAAAAGAAAACTGCTTTTGCATAGGTGAGTTTAAGAAGTTTGATCGCCCTGTTAGTAAAGAGGCCAATCATGTGGTGCTTCACAATCCCTCAAATGCCGGAAACATGGGTACTATCATGAGAAGTGCGGCGGGATTTGGAATCACGGACTTAGTTATAATCACTCCGGCTGTGGACCACTTTGATCCTAAAACCGTGAGAGCATCAATGGGTGCACTGTTTCACTTAAATATCAGCGTATTTTCTTCCTTTGAAGAATACAAGAAGCAATACGGAAACAGAGAAATGTATCCATTTATGCTTAAGGCTAAAAAGAAATTATCAGAGCTTAAAGTTAAAAAGCCTTATTCACTAATATTTGGAAATGAAGCAACGGGCCTTCCCGATTCCTTTTTGGATGAAGGCACAAGCGTTATCATATCCCATTCAAACAGAATAGATTCTTTGAACCTTCCTATAGCGGCAAGCATAGCCCTATATGAAGCAACTAAAGAAGATTTTTAAGAATTTAGAGATTCTATGTAAGCCTAACACCGTGTTAATATAGTATCGGTACTATAAATTGAAAGGTGAAAGGTGAGCATGGAATCTTTTGTTATATTCGAAAATGTAAGAAAAGTTTATCATACAGGTGAAGTGGATACCCTTGCTTTGGATGGCGTTGATTTTACCATCAAAGAGGGCGAATTTGTGGTGGTTGTTGGCGCTTCCGGCGCAGGAAAGACCACCATTTTAAATATCCTTGGAGGCATGGATACACTTACATCCGGAAAAGTGTATGTGGATGATGAAGAAGTGTCGTCCTTTTCAAAAAGAAGGCTTACAGAGTACAGAAGATACGATGTAGGCTTTGTGTTCCAGTTTTATAATCTGGTGCAAAACTTAACGGCTCTTGAAAACGTGGAGCTTGCTTCGCAGATTTGCGTAAAGCCACTTCCTGCAGAAGAGGTTTTAAAAAGCGTTGGCCTTAAAGACAGAATGAACAATTTCCCGGCACAGTTATCGGGAGGTGAACAGCAAAGAGTGGCAATTGCCAGAGCTTTGGCCAAGAATCCTAAGATTCTTCTTTGCGATGAGCCTACAGGTGCCCTTGACTATAATACAGGTAAAGCCATATTAAAGCTTTTGGAAGATACCTGTAAAAACACTAAGAAAACAGTAATCGTAATCACTCACAACCAGGCAATCACTCAGATGGCTGACAGAGTTATCACGGTAAAGAGCGGTAAGATAGAGTCCGTTAGGGAAAATGACAAAAAGATAGCGGTTGAGGATATAACATGGTAAGACGCTCTCTTTTTAAAAACTCAATCAGGGAAATAAAGCAAAGCTTTGGAAGATACCTTGCCATTTTGGCAATCGTTGCTTTGGGAGTCGGTTTCTTTTCGGGCCTAAAGGTTACAAAGGAAGCCATGCTTCTTACGGGTGAAGAGTATTTTAGAGAAAACTCTTTGTTTGATTTTCGTTTGATTTCCACTTTGGGATTGTATGAAAAGGACGTAGAAGCCCTTAAAAAAAGCGGTTTTGTCGACATGGCAGAAGGCACCTACAGTTACGATGTGCTTGTTGAAAAAGAAGATAACAGTAGCTGTGTGGCTAAGTTTCATGCCCTTTCAAATGATATAAACAAAGTCATTCTTTTAGATGGCCGCATGCCCGAAAAAGAAGATGAATGCCTTGCAGATTCAAGATGGTATTCAAGCGAGCAAATAGGCGAAAAAATCCTCATTTCCGATTCAAACAAGGAAGAAACTTTGGATGCGTTTAAAGAAAAGGAACTTACAATAGTGGGTCTATGTAAGTCTTCTTTGTATGTAAATTTTGAAAGAGGAAACACCACCCTGGGAAGCGGAAAGCTTGCGGGATTTGTGTATGTGCTTCCAAGCGAAATAGAAAGTGACTACTTTACGGAAATTTATCTATCCACAAAGGCTTCAAAAGAAAAGATCTATTCAGATGCTTATAACGATGAAATAGATAAAGAAAGTGAAGTATTGGAAGATAAGCTTAAAGAGCTTGCCATGGATAAGTACAGAGAGTTAAAAAGCGATGGCGAAGAAAAGATAAAAGAAGCTGAAGACAAAATAGCCGATGCTAAAAAAGAAATCTCTGAAAACGAAGATAAGATTAAAGATGCAGAAGATGAAGTAAGTAAAGGCGAAAAAGATTTAGAGTCTTCAAAAAAAGAAATAAGCAATGCAAAGAAACAGCTTGAAGAGCTTAAGGCCTTTCTTCCCCCTGCCATGTATGAAAGTAAGCTAAATGAGCTTAGAGACGCGGAAGAAGCTTTAAAAGACGGCGAAAAAGAGATTGAAGAAGCTAAAAAAGAAATAGAGGATGCCAAAGAGGAAATTAAAGATGCTAAGGAAGAAATAAGTGAGCACGAAGAAGAGTTAAGGGATGCAAAGGAAGAGTTAAATGACTTAGAAGAGCCCGAAACTTATGTGCTTACGAGGGGCACAAACATAGGATATGCCTGCTTTGAAAACGATTCTGACATTGTTGAAGGAATAGGAAATGTATTCCCGGTATTTTTCTTTTTGGTGGCAGCCCTTGTATGCATGACTACCATGAACAGAATGGTTGAAGAAAAGCGTACTGAAATAGGAACAATGAAAGCCCTTGGATACAGCGAAGCGGATATTATGGGTAAATACCTATTCTATGCGGGAAGCGCCGCAATTATAGGTGCCGTGGGCGGTTTCTTTGCAGGCTCAAAGCTGTTTCCTTATGTAATATGGAATGCTTACGGAATAATGTATACAATGAAAGACATTGTATTTTTAATAAACATTCCCTTAGCCGTAATATCTTTGATAGTGGCAATCCTTTGCTCTATGGGAGCAACTTATGTTTCTTTAAACAAGGAGTTACGCGCAAATGCTGCGGACTTAATAAGGCCCAAGCCTCCAAAGAACGGAAAGAGAGTCATTTTTGAAAAGATGACCTTCCTTTGGAAGAGACTTAGCTTTACCGCAAAAGTGTCTGTAAGAAATGTGTTTAGATACCAAAAGAGATTATGGATGATGGTGCTTGGCGTAGGCGGATGCTACGGCCTCTTGATTACAGGCTTTGGCATAAAAGATTCAATTGCCGACGTCTGCGATTGCCAGTTTGAAAACATCCAAAAATACGATATAACGGTCACCTTTAAAGAAGATGTTTCTTTGGACGAAAGACTTGATTTTAAAGAGGCCATGGAAGATAGCGGTAAATACATTTACGCTGAAACAAAGACGGTTGACGTAGCATTTAACAATCAGCAAAAGTCCGCTACCATGGTGGTATTTTGTAATGATGAAGAAGGTAAATCCGGAAAAGACTATATAAACTTTATGGATGAGAGCGATAAAGAAATCAATCTTCCGAATAAAGATGAGTGCATCATTAATTCAAAGATGGCTAAGATGCTTGGAATAAAGCTAGGGGATCAAGTTATCTTAAGAGACCCTGATTTAAATGAAATTAAAGTTAGAGTCACCGGAATTATGAAAAACTACGTATATAACTGGGCGTATATTTCAGAAGAAACCTTTAGAGAGCAAAGAAAGCAAAGCCCTGATTTTAACACTGCTTTTGTAAAGAGCTTTGAAGATGATTATGAAGTCGGAGCGCGTCTTGGAAAGCTTGATAATATTGCAAGTGTGACCTTAACTGATGAAATGAGTGTAAGAATTGACAATATGATGGAGAGCTTAAATGAAGTGGTGCTTTTGGTAATCTTTTGTGCGGCAGCACTTGCATTTATCGTAATGTACAATCTTACGAATATAAATATTACGGAAAGGCTTAGAGAAATTGCCACCTTGAAAGTGCTTGGCTTTTATCCTTTGGAAACTGCGGTTTATGTATTCAGAGAAAACCTGATACTGACTTTCTTTGGTATATTCGCAGGGCTATTCATGGGATACGGGCTTCACAGATACGTAATGTACAACATTAACGTAGAGGTGGTTACATTTGATACAAAGATACTTCCGATGAGTTACCTATACGGAGTTGCATTAACAGTAGTATTTGCACTTTTGGTTGATTTAGTTTTCTTTTTTAAATTGGAAAGAATAAAGATGGCAGAGTCCTTAAAATCTGTAGAATAAAAAAAGCCGGTCTCAAGATTACTTGAGACCGGTTAATTTTTTAACCTAAGTTAAATACAAACTTTGCAATTAAGTGAAGGATAAGTAAGTGTGCGGGATAGAAAATGTAGAAGAAATACTTCATACCGCTCTTACCTTTTTGTCCGTTGTACTTTGATACAAAGATAATATCAAGAAATGCAATAGCTTCAATGAAAGAAGAAAAAATCGTAAGCGCCAATACGCAGAATGTAATGCACTTTTTATAGTTGTTTCTGAATGCGTAAGCTACACCAATTGCAAGTACACCGCCGCTTGCATAGTCGGTATGTAAGAAATCAGCCAAAATCATAAGTACCAGCAAGCCAGCAAATGTAACGCTGAATCTTGAAAGCTCAAGGAAAGTTTTTTTCCTGTGGCTTACTAAGAGTACAATCAATGTAATCAAGGCAACAACCGAAGCGATTGCAATTAAGGGGCCATAGCTTTCTGCAAAAGGATTATCAATTGCAGGGCTTACGCCAATCATTTCAGTGGTAGCATTATAGCTATAGATGAAACCTGATATCATGTTTGATACAAATGAGCCAAACCAGTATCCGCATAATACGACGCTTAAGCCTATTCCTACATAACCAAGGATGGGTGCGATTTCCTTTTTGTAAATGAAGTCTGCAAACCACATAAACAAAAAGCCGATAGTCAATGTAAAGAATACGTTCTGGTGACGCCAGCATAAGCCGTCATTAATAAGAGTAAAAGCACCGTCTTTAAAACCAAAGAATGATTCTCCGATAATAGCAAAGTCAAAGGGAATGTCTGAGATAATTGCAAATAATGCAAGTCTTAAAACATATTTTGATCTGCTTCTTGTGTGCATAAAACCTTGCACAAGTAAGAAAATAAAGAGTGGGAACGCGATACGGCCGATTCCTCTGAAGAATAAATCGATAAGACCGGCTGAGCCCTGTTCCATGGGATTTGTGAGTCTCATTAAGTGCCGTTCCCAAATAACTGCAGTGGTATGGTCAATAAACATGGTGATTATTGCAATCCACTTAAGTGCGAAGCTTGATAACCCTTTTTGGGGCGTAGCTTCTAAGTTCATTGTTTCTGTCATTTTTGTCTCCCTCATAATAAAAACTGTTAACAAGTTACATTCTATTGATTTTATCACATTTTCCGGATTATGCAACTTTGCGTTAATTAGCTAAAGTTGTATGCATACAACTTATGTGGAAGTTGTAGGTGTTTTGCATTGACATGAAGTTTTCAAGGGGTTAAGGTGAAAGAAGACAGGAAGAAAATACCGACAACTTATCTTAAATTTACCCGGAGTACATACAACTATGGATTCATTTGTACCCAAATACGCCATTATAACGGAGTATATAAAAAATAAGATAAAGGAAGGTGCATTAAAGGATGGTTCGAAAGCTCCCTCCGAAAATGCTCTCACAAAGAAGTTCGGAGTTAGCCGTGATACGGTGAGACGAGCTTTTAAAAATCTGGAAGAAGAAGGAATCCTTACAAGCATTCGCGGAAGCGGCACTTATGTGCATGTTAAAAAATCGAGTGCATCAAAAAGAGTGGCTGTTATCACCACATATGTTGAAAACTATATTTTTCCAAGAATAATTATGGGAATTGAATCAGCTTTAGCTGACAAAGGCTATTCCATGCAGCTTTCTTTTACAAACAATAAGTTTGATAAAGAAAGGGAAGTGCTTAGCGATTTGATAGAAAAGGAAGATGTGGCGGGAATCATTATGGAACCTGTAAAGAGCGCTCTTCCAAATCCTAACCTTGACTGCTATAAAGTCTTAAAAGAAAAGGGAATTCCCGTTATTTTTATAAATACTTATTATAAAGGAATCGATATCCCCCATGTTTCTTTGGACGATTCAAGAATGGGATATATGGCTACAAGATATCTTTTGGCCAAGGGCCATAAAAAAGTAGGTGCGATTTTAAAGATGGATGACGGTCAAGGTCATCTTAGGTTTTCCGGATATTCAAAGGCGTTGCTTGATGCGGGAATAAAGAACACATCGGACAACATAGTCTGGTACGACACTAAAGATGAAAATGATATTTCTGTTTTATCGGAGCACTTACTAAACAGACTTAAGGGCTGTAGCGCCGTTTTTTGCTATAACGACAGAGTGGCGCTTGAATATATAAGTTTTCTTTCAAAGCAAGGGATTAAAGTGCCCGATGATATTTCAATCATTAGTATGGACAATTCAGACCTTGCAGAATACGGGGATGTGAAAATTACTTCACTAAGACACCCCATGGAAAGCCTTGGAAAGAAAGCGGCAAACAGCTTATTTAATTTAATGGAAGATCCCAAAAAGGATGTTACCGAAGAACTGATAACCACGGTAGTAGAACGAGACAGTGTCAAAACACTTAATGAATAAGGAGGTTTTATGGGTTACTCAAAAGAAGAAGTCAAAAAAGTAATTGAATCAGGAAAGGCGGTTCTTGGAATCGAGTTTGGCTCAACAAGAATTAAGGCAGTGCTTGTGGATGATAAAAACACACCCATTGCACAGGGGGGACATGAATGGGAAAACCACCTTGAAAACGGAATCTGGACATATCCTCTTTCAGAAATCAAAGATGGATTTCAGTCTTGCTACAAGGACTTAAAGAAGAATGTAAAAGATGAATACGGTGTAACTTTAAAGAAGCTTGGCGCAATCGGCATAAGCGGAATGATGCACGGATACCTTGTTTTTGATAAGGATGATAACTTGCTTACACCTTTCAGAACCTGGAGAAACACAATCACAAAGGATGCTGCAGACATTCTTACAGAGGAGTTTTCTTATAACATTCCTCAAAGATGGAGCATAGCGCACCTTTATCAGGCAATCTTAAATAAAGAAGATCATATTTCAAAGATTTCTTTTGAGACAACACTTGCAGGATACATTCATTATCTTCTTACAGGAAAGAAAGTTATGGGTGTGGGCGAAGCATCGGGAATGTTCCCTATTGACCCTGTGACAAGAGATTATGACGCCACAATGGTTCAAAAGTTTGATGCACTTTTAAAGAAAGCAGGCCTTTCATATACATTAAGAGAGATTTTCCCTAAGGTTTTAACTGCAGGCGAAGATGCAGGCACATTGACAAAAGAAGGTGCTTTGCTTTTAGACCCCGAAGGAAACCTTGAAGCAGGTATTCCTGTTGCTCCCCCCGAAGGCGATGCAGGAACAGGAATGGTAGCAACAAACGCAGTTAAAGTTAAAACCGGTAACGTTTCCGCAGGAACCAGCGTATTTGCAATGGTAGTTCTTGAAAAGAACCTTTCAAAAGTATATAGAGAAATCGACCTTGTCACCACTCCTTCCGGAGACCTTGTAGGTATGGTGCACTGCAATAACTGTACTTCCGACTTAAATGCCTGGGTTAACTTATTTAAAGAAAGCTTAGAAAGCTACGGAGTAAGCGTTGATATGAGCAAGCTTTTCTCTGTTCTTTACAATAAGGCGATGGAATCAGATAAAGATGCAGGCGGACTGGTTTCTTTTAACTACTATTCAGGAGAAGGCGTGACCGAATTTGAAGAAGGAAGACCTTTGTTTGTAAGAGAGCAAAACGCAAAGATGAATCTTGCAAACTTTATGAGATCACACCTTTATTCTTCCCTTGCCACACTTAAGCTTGGATGCGATATCATGCTTAAGAAAGAAGGCGTAAAGGTTGATTCAATCACAGGCCACGGCGGATTGTTTAAAACAAAAGGCGTAGGACAGAGCATCCTGGCAGCAGCTTTGGCAGCTCCCGTTTCTGTTGCAAAGACAGCAGGCGAAGGCGGCGCTTGGGGAATGGCAGTGCTTGCTTCTTACATGATTCAGAAATCCGGAAATGAAACTCTTTCCGATTATCTTGAAAACAAAGTATTTAACAATATGGAAAAAGAAACCATTGAGCCAACCAAAGCAGATATCGATGGATTTGATGCATTTATTGAAAAGTATAAAAAGGCTATCGAAGTAGAAAGAGCCGCTGTAAATTCAGTTAAATAGGAGAGCGTATGTTAGAAGAATTAAAAGAAAAAGTATATGAAGCGAACATGCTTCTTCCAAAGCACGGACTTGTAACTTTCACTTGGGGAAACGTAAGTGAAATAGACAGAGAATCGGGACTTTTTGTAATTAAGCCAAGCGGTGTTGATTACGAAAAAATGCGCCCGAAGGATATGGTTGTAATGAACTTAATGGGTGAAAAAGTTGAGGGAGATTTAAATCCTTCGTCAGATACCCCCACACATTTAGAGCTTTACAAGGCTTTTGACAAGGTCGGAGGAATTGTTCACACCCATTCTTCTTACGCTACAAGCTGGGCACAGGCGGGAAGAAACATTCCCTGCTATGGCACCACACATGCAGATTACATTTACGGACAGGTACCTTGTGTAAGAAATCTTTCAAAGGAAGAAATCGATGAAGCTTATGAAAAAAACACAGGGCTTATAATTATCGATTACTTTAAGGATAAAGACTACGAAGCGGTTCCTTGCGTGCTTTGTAAAAACCACGGCCCCTTCACTTGGGGAAAAGATGCTTTTGAAGCCGTTCACAACGCAGTTGTACTTGAGGAAGTTGCAAAAATGGCTTACAGAACTGAGCTTATCAACAAAGACGTTAAAGAAGCACCTCAGGAATTAAAAGACAAACACTACTACAGAAAGCACGGAGCAAACGCTTATTACGGCCAAAAGAGCAATAATTAGTAATAAAAAAGCTAAAGACTTAATGGACGGATTTGCGACTATATGCTAAATTCTATGGTAGAGAAGAAATTATGAAAATTCTATTATGGAGGAAACATGACAAACTTAGAGCTTCAAAAAATGGCGAATGAAGTTCGTAAAGGTATTGTTACCGCAGTTCACAGCGCAAAAGCCGGACATCCCGGCGGATCCCTTTCTGCGGCAGATATCTATACGTATCTTTATTTTGAAGAAATGAACATCGATCCTAAGAATCCTAAAAAAGAGGATCGCGACCGCTTTGTATTGTCGAAGGGTCACACAGCACCCGGTTTATATTCCGCTTTGGCTCATCGCGGATTTTTCCCGGTTGAAGATTTAAAGACATTAAGAAAACTTGGCTCTTACCTTCAGGGTCATCCCTGTGTACACATTCCCGGTGTTGATATGTCATCAGGTTCTTTGGGACAGGGTATTTCAGCAGCAGTCGGAATGGCTCTTGGTGCAAAGATGCAGGGAAAGAGCAATCGTGTTTACACACTCGTAGGTGACGGTGAAGCCGAAGAAGGACAGGTTTGGGAAGCAGCAATGTTTGCAGGTCACAGAAAGCTTGACAATCTTTGCGTAATCCTTGACTATAACGGACTTCAGATTGACGGTTCTTTGGAAGAAGTTTGCTCAGCAGAACCTTTTGCAGATAAGTTTAAGGCATTCCGTTTCCATGTAATCGAGATTAACGCTCACGACTTTGATGAAATTCGTGCAGCATTCAAAGAAGCAAGAGAAACAAAGGGACAGCCCACAGTTATCATTGCTCATTCCACAAAGGGTAAAGGAGTTTCCTTCATGGAAAATTCTTGCGGATGGCACGGTAAGGCTCCCAATGATGAAGAATATGCAATCGCAATGGCAGATCTTGAGAAAGTAGGTGAAGCATTATGTCAGAAGTAGTTAAAATCGCTACCAGAGAAAGCTACGGAAATGCTTTAAAAGAACTCGGTGCCGAATATCCCAATCTTGTAGTATTGGATGCGGACCTTGCAGCTGCCACAAAGACAGGCGTATTTAAAAAGGCATTTCCCGACAGACACATTGACTGCGGTATCGCAGAATGTAACATGATCGGTATAGCAGCAGGACTTGCTACAACAGGACTTATTCCTTTTGCTTCATCCTTTGCGATGTTTGCGGCAGGTCGTGCATACGAACAGGTTAGAAACTCAGTTGGATATCCTCATTTAAATGTTAAGATCGGTGCAACACATGCAGGTATCACCGTTGGTGAAGACGGTGCCACACACCAGTGTAACGAAGACTTGGCATTAATGAGAACAATTCCCGGAATGGTAGTTATGTGCCCTTCCGATGATATCGAAGCTAAGGCTTGCGTAAGAGCGGCAATCGAATATGAAGGCCCTGTATACATCCGTTTCGGACGTGCGGCTGTGCCGGTTATTAACGATCGTCCCGATTACAAGTTTGAAATCGGTAAAGGTTCTGTAGTAAGAGAAGGTAAAGACGTTACTATCGTTGCTACAGGTATTTGCGTAGATTCAGCATTAACAGCTGCTGAAATGCTTAAAGCAGACGGAATCGATGCAGAAGTAATCAACATCTGCACCATCAAGCCTCTTGATGAAGACATTATCTTAAAGAGCGCTAAGAAGACAGGTAAGGTTGTAACTGTTGAAGAACATTCCGTTATCGGTGGTCTTGGCAGTGCCGTATGTGATGTTTTAAGCGAAAAGCTTCCTACACCTGTAAAGAAGCTTGGTATGCAGGATATCTTCGGTGAATCCGGATCCGCTGCAGCACTTGTTGAAAAGTATAAGCTTGACGGCAAAGGTGTATACGCTGACGTAAAAGAATTCTTAAAGTAATAAGAATAAAAAATAACCCGTGGATTTTAAATCCACGGGTTTTATTTTTACTTTAATATTCGGGAGGATTGTCGGATGTTTTTATAACGACCTTTCCGTCAATCATCTTTACAGAGCCGGTCAGCGGCCACACAGGCATTTCTTTAAATTCTTCACTATCTACAACCGAGAAATCTTCTCTTGTAATATACTGTGGATTAACTCCTATAAAATCCTGGAAGAACTGATACCTGCAAATATTCATTCCGTAAAAGTCGTTCCAGAAAACAGGACCGCCTTCAACTTCGGCATATCTAAAAATCTTAGGATACTTATCCTGAAGGGCGCTGTATGAAATGGGGCCTGTAAGAATAATAGGTGTTTCATTTGCAACATAATCTTCTAAATCATATACCTTATTCATCATGAAGTTTGCCTGATTAATGGCATCTTCATAAGAGTATTTGTACATAAGAGCGGTCGAGTTTGCAGAAATCACATTTGCAATAAGGATAAATGCAATGGCGGCATGGGACAAAACTTTAAGGATACTCGTATATAAAAGTCCGTCAAGCTTATCATGAAGCATGATAAGTAAAGGAAAGATAAGTACATATTGATATCTTAAAATATCTCTCATTCCGTTACTTGGCATTAAAACAAGTAAGAAATTCATTCCGATAGGAAGAAGCAAGAATCCTAAAAGAATCAAAGCTGCAACGCCGTATTGTTTCTTTAAAATCTTACCTACTATTATTGAAATTGCAAGTAAAATTAATGCTAAGAAGAAGATAAAGTAAAAACGATTTCTTGAAAGAATTTCATTATTAAAGTAAGAGAAAAACCATACATAAGAAAACTTAAGAGAAAAACCTAAGTTTTCAAAAATCGGAGCAATTGAAAAAGCGCTTACTCTTTCATCCATTCCTGTGTGATAGTGATTCATCATAAACCTTGAAAAAGGCATATTTATCAAGGCTCCGCCTGCAAGGGATGCGGCTGCAAGTCCTAAATTGATAAAGGCCTTCTTTATGGAATCGGTGTCAATTAAATCAAAGATAAACATGACGATTGCAAGTGCGGTTGCGGCTCCGATATAAGACTGATAAGAGCCCATCATCATTAGGTGAAAAATAATGCTTACAGCAAAAAAGATGATTTTATGGGTTCTTGTAAGGTAAGAAGCACATACCACCATTAAAAATGAAAATGAATATGCCAAAGCCATGTACAGGTAAGCAAACTGATGAAGAATAATCGGGAAGCTTACCATAGTAGCTGTAATAATAACTACATATGAGGCTTTGTTTATTCGCATCATACGGCATATTATAAAGGCGCTCACACCGATCATGAGGCAATAAGAAATCACCGTAATGGTAGGAATAATTACATTCTTTCCAAAGAACTCATTTATAAAGCGAAGCATCCAGCGGGCCTGAGATGTGGAAAAATCCGCATTCCTGTAAGTTCTTAATCCTTCACAGAGAGTGTCGGGACAGCCTAGCCCATGAATCATTTCATAGAAATAGCAAATAAAGCAGGTCGCCAAAGTAGTAATAAGAGTATAGATAAATGTTTTATCCTTCACAAAGGTATCGGATAATACTTTTGATAAGAAATCTTTGGACGGCTTTTTAAAGAAATTAAGTGTTTCTTTTTTCTCTTTTATTTTCATAAGATACTTAAGGTTATCCTTTCAATTAGCATATAATTCAGCAAAAATTATAGCATAGTATGCAAGATAAGCACAACGCACCATGTTAGCAAAAACCCAATCTTGCACATATTTATGAACCTTTTTATAATAGTGTCATACCGTAAACGCGGGGGTATAGATGAAAAAAGTAAGGGGTTACTTGAATTCTATAATCATCTGGGCGATAACCGGGGTACTTGTGTGCCTTACCGGTTTACTTATATTTTTCTTTATTTCATACAGTAAAACCCTCAGAGAAACAGAACAAAAAGAAAGTTACGATAAATACTATGCGATGATTTCGACGGATTCGAAGTCGTCTTTTTGGCAGTCTCTATATAAGTCAACTTTTGAAGCGGGAAAAGAAAAAAACGCATATGTTGATATGATTTCAGAAAACTTATCTAAAGAGTATTCTGAAACGGAACTTATGGAAATAGCCATTGCTTCGGGCGTTGACGGAATAATTGTTGAAGCAAATGAAAGCGAAGAAATGACAGAAGCCATTCATAAAGCATATGAAATGGGAATTCCTGTGGTTACTCTAAATACAGATAACAGGAAATCCGAAAGAATAAGCTTTGTGGGCATTTCAAATTATGAGCTTGGCAGTGAATATGGAAAGCTTGTGCTTTCAATGGCTACTTCAAAGCCTTTCCCCGATGAAAGCATTAAGGTTGTGGTGCTGGTTGATGCAAATGCAGACGATCTTGGCCAAAACATTTTATTTTCGGCAATGCAGGAAACGATAGAAAATGCATCAAAAGTCATTGTAAAACCTATTGAAATGTCGATGTTTTTGGTGGATGAGTCGAGTAACTTTTCTGTGGAAGAATCTGTAAGAAATATGTTTATTGAAAACAGAAACGACCTTCCCGATATAGTGGTTTGTTTAAATGAAATCGATACAACGAGTGTCTATCAGACAGTAGTTGAATATAACAATGTAGGACTTGTAAATATCTTAGGATACTATGATTCCGAAGCTATCATAAAAGGAATCGAGAGAAACGTAATCTATGCAACCATTTCTATCGATGCAAATCAGATGGGAGAGTATTGCATAGACGCTTTAAGTGAATATTGGGAATTTGGAAATACAAGCCAATACTTTGTGGCGGACGTTTCGGTTATAAACAGCTCAAACGTATCCACCTACAGAGAGGAGGAAGAAAATGAAGACAAAGCTCCGTAATCTTCCTCTTCAGGTAAAAATGATGGGAATTACCCTCTCTGTAAACCTGCTTGTGTTTATGATTAATATAGTCTTGCTTTTTTCCATAAACAGCATGGCAGACAAAATCGATACCGTTTACAGAGCAAACTTAGAGTTAAATGAGTTATCTTCTTCAATTAAAGCTGTTCAGGATAACATGACTGAGTTTTTAAACACTAAAACCAGTGATGCTTTGGAAGACTATTATAAGAGCGCGCAAGAATTCGAAGAGAAGGTGGAAGACCTAGACAGCAGTGTGTCAGAAAAAGCCTTAGACAGAATGCAACGCTCTATAAAGAACATGTCCTACATTTATTTAAATGAAGTAGAACAGACCATTGAAGCAAAGCGAGGAAGAAATGTCGAAAAATACAGAGAAAGATACGATGAAGCTTCCAAGCTATACGGCTATATAAACACATACATTTACAGCTTAAACAATGAGCAGTTTAAAGAAAACTCAGAAAACTACCGAGGCTTAGTGACATCCTTTAAAAGATTTGAAACAGCCGGAAACCTCATAATGATTGTAGTTATTTTTGCAAACGCTCTTTTGATTTTAAAGCTTACAGAGCAGCTTATCCGTCCTTTAAGAAATCTAAAAGGAGTAGCGGATGAAGTAGCAAAAGGAAACTTCCAGATAGCTTCTTTGCCCGTTGAAGCAGAAGACGAAATCGGCGTTGTTACAAAGGCATTTAACAAAATGGTGGTAAGCATCCAGGATTACATCGAAAAGATGCGTAAAAGCGCCGAAACGGAAAGAGCTTTAAAAGAAAAAGAACTTAAGATGGAAGCTCACCTTAAAGATGCCCAGTTAAAATACCTTCAAGCTCAGATCAATCCTCATTTTCTTTTTAACACCCTTAACGCCGGGGCCCAGCTTGCCATGATGGAAGGGGCAGACAGGACCTATGAATACGTGCAGGTTATGGCAGAGTTTTTCAGATACAACGTTAAGAAGGGCGAAAAGACCGTTACTATCGGAGAAGAGCTTGAACTTGTAGATAACTACATATACATATTAAATGTTCGTTTTTCGGGCGAAATCCATTATGAAAAGGAAATAGATTCTTCACTTTTAAATGTGCCTATGCCTGCCATGATTTTGCAGCCCATAATTGAAAATTGTGTAAACCACGGAATCAGAGACATGATGGGCGAAGGTAAGATTAAAATGAGCGTTTACAGGCTTGATGATGTTGCGTGCATATGTATAGAAGATAACGGAATAGGCATGGACAAAGAAACCATCGAGCACCTTATGAACGGTACACCTATAAGCTCTTCAAAGAAATCATCAAACGGAATCGGAATGGATAACGTTATGGCACGGCTTAAACTCTTTGTGGGAAGCGAAGATGTAATGAGCGTTGAGAGCGAAGGCGAAAACAAAGGCTCAAAGTTTAGAATATATCTAGATATCAAGGAGACAGACGATGTATAAGATAATGCTCGCAGACGACGAGGGAATCGTAATCGATTCTTTGAAATTCTTAATACAAAAAGAATTTCAAGACGAGTGCAGAATTGAATATGCAAAAACAGGTCGAAACGTAATAGAGCTTGCAGAGCAGTTTAGACCGGACATTGCCATTATGGATATTCAGATGCCGGGAATAAACGGTATAGATGCCATGCGAGAAATCAGAAAGTCAAACGACAATGTTATTTTTATCGTCATGTCTGCCTACGATAAGTTTGACTATGCTCAGGAAGCAATCAAGCTTGGAGCCATCGAATATTTGACAAAACCTATGGAAAAAAACAAGATGATAGCCGCGCTTAAAAAGGCCATGGCTATTGTTTCAGAAGAAAAAACCAGGCGCTCAAATGATTTGCTGGTTAAAGAAAAACTTGAAACGGTTGTACCTATATTGGAAAACGGTTTTATCTATGATTTATTGTTCCATGAGCATTTTGAAGAAGATGTTCAAAACTATAAAGCAATGCTTGATATAAAAACAGAAAATGCATACATGATGGCAATTGTCTTTGGTGATGAAAAAGAAGGAAATCATATGACAAACGCCGTTGGTTCAAGTGTGCGAATTCAGAGAGAATATAAAGACATAAGAGAGTATTTAAAGCTATACTTTGATGCTATGGTCGGCTCTGTTATGGGAAATAAAATTGCGGTTTTGGTGCCCTTTGAAGATGAAGAAATGACGTATTCTCAGAGAGAATCGGTTATTTCTAAGGCAAGAGACTTTGTGCATAAACTAAATGAAAAAACGGATATTGCTTTCAGAATAGGAATAGGAAGAGTAACAAAGCTTGAAAACATGGAAAGCTCCTACAGAGAAGCAATAAATGCTTTAATCATTACCACAAACTCAGTAGCTCACGCAGACGATCTTCCCATAGGATGCGGATATTCAGGAGACTATCCTATTGAACTGGAAAGAAAGTTCTTTGAAGAAATAGAAAAAGGAAGAGTGGAGGCGGCTTTAAGTACAGGTAAGGAATACTTTAACTGGATGGGCCAAAGAGACTTTATGGATGCAAGGCTTAAGGCTTTAGAATTTGCTTTAAGAGCTGAGTCTATTGCTTATGAGAGCGGAGGCATGACATACAGGTTTGAAGACAGACATGAGTATCTTCCGGAAATAATGAAGCTTACGGACATGGAAAGTCTTTGGGACTGGTTTAAAGATAAGATTGAATTTTCCTGCGTAAATGTACTTAATAAAAAGGTTGAAAGCTCAAATGATGTTATAAAAGCTGCAAAAGATTATATTGAAGCAAATTACACTAAGAGCATAACGCTTGATGATGTTTCGATGGCGGTAAATATAAGTTCTTATTACTTAAGCAGAATCTTTAAAGAAAATACAAAAGAAAACTTTATCGATTATCTTACAAAGCTTAGGATCGAAAAGGCAAAAGACCTTTTAAACACAACGCAATATTCAATGAAAGAAATATGCACCATGTGCGGATATTCGGATCCTAACTATTTTAGTAAATCATTCAGAAAGAACGTAGGCGTGACGCCTACAGAATACAGGGAGGGTAAGTAAGTGAAAAAAGGGAGGTTACTTATATTTATCCTCATACTGTGCCTGATTACGGGGTGTGGCTCAAAAAGAGGAAACGAACAGCAAAAGCCTGCGGATGAAAACGATAAAATCGAAATAGGCATGAGCTTTGACTCTTTTGTTATAGAAAGATGGCAAAGAGACAGAGACGTATTTGTGTCTACCGCAAAAGAGCTTGGGGCCACCGTTAATGTGCAAAACGCAAACGGTGATGTGGATAAG
Source organism: Lachnospiraceae bacterium (assembly GCA_016291405.1). Taxonomy (GTDB): domain Bacteria; phylum Bacillota; class Clostridia; order Lachnospirales; family Lachnospiraceae; genus UBA1258. The sequence goes on along the minus strand of JAEEXG010000011.1, from coordinate 17,911 downwards.
CAGATTGAGCAAATAGAATATTTTGTTAAAAAAGGTGTGGATGTAATCGTAATTGTGTGTATAGATTCCGATTCTTTAAAGGACGTTGTGGATAAAGCTAAGGATGAAGGAATAAAGATAATTGCCTACGACAGACTTGTTACAAATTCAAATGCAGATTTATACATTACCTTTGATAATGAAATGGTTGGAAATCTGATGGGCGAAGCACTTGCGGCAAATAATCCCGACGGAAAAAGAGTGCTAATGCTTGGAGGTTCACCTCTAGACAACAATGTTCCACTTGTAGAAACAGGGTTTGAAGCCGTATGTAACAGAAAGAACATGACGATTGTTGATTCTATGCATTGCGACGGCTGGAGAGCAGAGTTTGCTGCAGAATACATTTACAATAATCCCGATGTTGTCTCTAACATTGACGCAATCATGTGCGGAAACGATAACCTTGCGGGACAGGTTATAAGAGCTTTGGCTGAAAAAAGAATGGCGGGAGAAATAGAAGTTGTAGGCCAGGATGCAGATTTGGAAGCCTGCCAGAGAATAGTGGAAGGCACCCAGACAATGACGGTTTATAAGCCTGTTGAAAAGCTTGCAAAAAGAGCGGCTGAATGTGCGATTGATCTTGCAAACGGGAAAACCTTGGAGGGCGACGACGTTACATCTATAAGTGACGGAAAATATGTTATTCCATATATCGGATTAAAGCCCACTCCCGTTACAAAAGAAAATATAAACGATGTAATTATAGGAAGCGGTTTTCATTTAAAGGAAGAAGTTTATTTAAACGTTCCCGAAAAGATGCCAAAGTAGGATAGTAAAAAATTGTTTAAAGAATCGTGTGATGACAAAAAATTACACGGTTCTTTTTTTATAGCAATATTTTTTGGAAAAATAGTCAAGAGAGCTAAAAATTAATTACCAGTTAATTATGGTAGCATTTAGGTGTATCAAAAAACTAAATATTTTGGGAGGAATTAAAATGAAAAAACTTTTAAGTTTAATCCTTGCAGTCGTTATGGTAGCAGCTATGCTTACCGGATGCGGCGCCGGCGGAAGCGCCAACAAAGTTGGTGTTGCAATGCCTACTAAAGATTTACAGAGATGGAATCAGGATGGCGCTAACATGAAGGAACAGCTTGAAAAGGCCGGCTACACAGTTGACCTTCAGTACGCTTCAAACGATATCGCTACACAGGTTTCTCAGATTGAGAACATGATCTCATCAGGATGTAAGGTTTTGGTTATCGCTTCTATCGAAGGTGATTCACTCGGAACCGTTTTAGCTCAGGCTAAAGAAAAAGGCGTTAAGGTTATAGCTTATGACCGTTTGATCATGAACTCTGATGCAGTTACTTACTATGCTACATTCGATAACTACATGGTAGGAACAAAGCAGGGCGAATACATCGAAGAACAGCTCGGTCTTAAGGATGGCAAGGGCCCCTTCAATATCGAACTTATCACAGGTGACCCCGGTGACAACAACGCTCGTTTCTTCTTTGGTGGAGCAATGGACGTTCTTCAGAAGTACATCGACAACGGACAGCTCGTTGTTAAGTCAGGTCAGACAGACTTCGCTACTGTTGCAACAGCAGGTTGGTCAACAGAAAACGCTCAGTCAAGATTCGATGCAATCATCGCAAAGAACTACTCTGACGGCACACAGCTTGATGCAGTTATGGCATCAAACGACTCAACAGCTATGGGTGTTACAAACTCACTCGAAGCTAACTACGAAGGTACACACGACAATTGGCCCATCATTACAGGTCAGGACTGTGATATCGCAAACGTTAAGAATATGATTAAGGGCAAGCAGTCAATGTCTATCTTTAAGGATACACGTACTCTTGCAGCTAAGACCGTAGAAATGGTTGACGCTATCATGAAGGGAACAGAAGCTCCCATTAACGATACAAAGACATACGACAACGGAACAGGTATCATTCCTTCATACCTTTGCGAGCCTGTATTTGCAGACGTAAACAACTATAAGGAAAGACTTATTGATTCTGGTTACTACAAAGAAAGTGATCTTCAGTAATCGTTAAAACTTTATGGCAGGCGGGTTTTCCCCCGCCTGCTGTTTTTAAGAAAGATATAGGGAGGGATTAAGTTGGCTAACGTATTACTTGAAATGAAGAATATAACCAAAACTTTTCCCGGTGTAAAAGCACTCGATAATGTAAATTTTCAGGTAGAAGAGGGTGAGATTCACGCTCTTGTCGGAGAAAATGGCGCAGGGAAGTCTACCCTTATGAATGTGCTTAGCGGGATTTATCCGTTTGGCACGTATGAAGGAGATATTGTTTATAATGGTGAGGTTTGCCATTTTAATGTAATTAAAGACAGCGAAAGTAAAGGAATCGTTATCATTCACCAGGAATTGGCGTTGATTCCTTATATGTCAATTGCTGAGAACATGTTTCTTGGTAATGAACGCGGAAGTAAATACAAAATTGATTGGAATGAAACAAATGAGCTTGCGGCTAAGTACCTTAAGATGGTAGGTCTTAAAGAAAATCCGCAGACGTTAATTAAAGATATAGGTGTAGGTAAACAGCAGCTTGTAGAAATAGCCAAGGCGCTTGCAAAAAATGCAAAGCTTCTTATTTTGGATGAGCCTACAGCATCTCTTAACGAGGAAGACACAAAGGCTTTGCTTGATCTTCTTTTAAAGTTTAAGAGCGAAGGAATGACATCTATCCTTATTTCTCATAAACTAAACGAAGTATCTTACGTAGCTGATAAAGTAACGGTTTTAAGAGACGGTTCAACAATCGAAACTCTTGATAAAAACAAAGATGACCTTTCTGAGAACAGAATCATTAAGGGAATGGTTGGTCGAGAAATCGAAGACCGTTTTCCTAAGAGAGAAAGTAACATCGGTGATATTAAGATGGAAGTCAAAAACTGGACGGTTTATCATCCTCTTTACACCGAAAAGAAGGTTGTTGACGATGTAAGCATAAACGTAAGAAAAGGCGAAATCGTAGGTATTTCCGGACTTATGGGAGCAGGAAGAACAGAGCTTGCCATGAGCTTATTCGGAAAGAGCTACGGCACAAATATAAGCGGAGAACTCATTCTCGACGGAAAGCCCGTACATCTTCATAACGCACAGCAGGCTATCAAACATAAGCTTGCATATGTTACAGAAGACAGAAAAGGAAACGGATTGATTTTATCAAATCCTATTAAGATAAACACAACAATTGCAAACCTTGAAGGTGTCAGCAATAGGGGTGTTATCGATAAAGACAGAGAATACGGTGTTGCTGTTGAATACAAGGAAAAGTTAAACACCAAGTGTCCTACGGTTGAACAAAACGTGGGTAACTTAAGCGGTGGTAACCAGCAGAAAGTTCTCTTGGCAAAATGGATGTTTGCCGATCCTGATGTTTTGATTCTTGACGAACCTACAAGAGGTATCGACGTAGGTGCCAAATACGAAATCTATTGCATCATGAATCAATTGGTTGCTGAAGGAAAGTCGGTTATCATGATTTCTTCGGAAATGCCTGAAATACTTGGCATGTGTGACAGAATATACGTCATGAACGAAGGAAAAATAGTAGCGGAACTTGACGGAAAAGACGCGACTCAGGAAAAAATCATGTCCCACATCGTAAGGACAGCTTAAGGAGGACAGAAATGGAAAAGACAAACGCAAGAAGAGGCGACACAATTACTTTTGTAAAAAAGTATGCCATGATTATTGTTTTGATCTTGGTCGTTATCTTCTTTACAACAATGACGCAGGGTTCAATCCTTGCACCCATGAACATCAGTAGCTTGATTTCACAGAATGCATATGTATTCGTGCTTGCAACGGGTATGTTGCTCTGTATCTTAACAGGTGGTAACATCGACCTTTCCGTTGGTTCGGTTGTATGTTTCGTCGGTGCTGTCGGTGCAGTACTTATGATGAATCACCACTGGAACATGTATGCTGCAATTGCAGTAATGTTTGCAATCGGTATTGCAATCGGTGCTTTCCAGGCTTTCTGGATTGCTTACGTAAGAATACCTCCCTTCATCACAACACTTGCAGGAATGCTTGCATTCAGAGGTTTAAGTAACGTAGTGCTTGATGGTTTGACAGTATCTATCAAAGAGCAGGAAACCTTCGTTAAGTTGTTTGGTGGCGGTGCTAACTGTTATGTACCCGCAATTTTCTATGTCGGCGGAGCAAACGGTTTATGTTTATTGGTAACTTTGGTTGCTGCAGCTTTATTCTTATTCTCACAGATAAGACAAAGACTTATAAGAAGCAGCAAGGGATATGAAACAGAAAAGCCCATTGCTTTCTGGTTTAAGTCACTTGCCATTACAGCAGTACTTACAGCATTTGGTGTAGCTCTTTCTTTCCACAAAGGTATTCCTACAGTTTTGATTTGGGTAGTAGCAGTAGTTTTGGTTTATCACTACATTACTTCAAACACAACAATCGGACGTGCCTTCTATGCAGTGGGAGGTAACGAAAAGGCTACAAAGCTTTCAGGTATCAACACAAATAAAGTTTATTTCTTGGCATATACAAACATGGGATTCTTGGCAGCACTTGCCGGAATGATCACAATAGCAAGACTTACATCAGCTCAGCCTACATACGGCCAGAACTATGAAATGGATGCTATCGGATCATGTTTCATCGGTGGTGCCAGCGCATACGGCGGTATCGGTACAGTTCCCGGTATCATCATCGGTGCGGTTCTTATGGGCGTTATCAACCTTGGTATGTCACTAATGGGCGTTGACCAGAACATGCAGAAGGTTGTAAAGGGCGGAGTATTACTTGCAGCAGTTATCTTTGACGTAGTTTCAAAGCGTGGCGGTAAGCTTTTAGCTAAAGATTGATTGAAAGCATACAAGTATAAATTCCTTCATACTATGGAAGGTGCCGATGCGGATAATAATGCATCGGCACCTTTTCTGCGCTATAAAACTATATTATTGAAAGAAAAAGTGTGGTATTATAGCAAAAAACAAATGAGAGGTAGATTATGGTTTCTTTAGCTAGCGAGATAAAAGCCGTTATCGAAGATGTGCCTTACTTAAGTGCCAATCTTTCGAATGTATCGGCGGTTATCTATTCACATTACGATAGATTAAACTGGGCCGGATTTTACCTGATGAAAGAAGATAAATTGGTGCTTAATTCATTTCAGGGAAAGGTAGCCTGCACACAGATTAAGATAGGAAAAGGCGTGTGCGGAACAGCGGTAGAAAAGGACGAAACACTTGTGGTGGACGATGTACACAAATTCCCCACCCACATAGCCTGTGATTCGGCATCCAATTCAGAAATTGTTATTCCTATTCATTTAAACGGAGAAGTGTTCGGAGTGCTTGATATAGACAGTGTTGCATTCGCAAGATTTTCTTTAGTTGAAAAGGAAGAACTTGAAGAAGCTGTTAAGGTATTGGAAGAATATTTACCGAATATGAGATAGAAATATAAAGAAAAAAGCAAGCGGTTAAAACCACTTGCTTTTTTTTCGCACACTTCATTATGCATGATATCACTTTTTTAAAAACAAGTCTACTCTTTTTTTAATATGTTTGCTACTATATAGAAACAAACAAGGAGGGAAGCATGGGAGAAAGCGTGATAAAAGGTAAGTTTTATGGAATTACCGCTGAAGATGAAAACAGGAAGCTAAAAGAAGTAAAAGAAGCCGCCGCAAACAAAATTGAGCAGGTAAAGCGAACGGCGGCAGGTCTGCAGGAAGACTTAAAGTCCTTAAGAGAAGTCTATGACGTAGACGACAAGGAAGGTTTGGCTCAATGGTTTAACACAGATGCCAGATTTAATGAAGTAAGAAATGACTTAAGAAGAGCAGAGAGGGCTTTAAGCAAACCTTTCTTTGGAAGAATCGATATCGAAGATGACGCGGCTTCAAAGAGAGAAACCTTCTACATCGGAAAGTCTGTCATAGCAACGGACCCGGCAAATCCGATGGTTATAGACTGGAGAGCCCCGATTTCTTCTGTCTACTACGATCACAGTCTGGGAATATGCGATTATAAGGTTCCTAAGGAAGGGAAGTTTAGAGTCGACTTAAAAAGAAAAAGAACCTATGAAATCGAAAACGAAGAGATTAAAGATTTCTACGATTCCGATGTGGTTGCAAACGACGATCTTCTTACGAAGTACTTATCAAAAAGCAAAAGGAACGTTTTAAGCGAAATCATTGCCACCATTCAAAAAGAACAGAATGAAGTCATACGTAAAAATCCCAGGCACAACGTACTTGTGCAAGGAAGCGCAGGATCCGGAAAAACGACCGTGGCAATGCATAGGATTTCTTATATCCTTTATAACTACGATGTTGAGTTTAAGCCCGAAAGTTTTTATATAGTGGGAAGCAATAAGGTGCTCCTTAATTACATAACAGGTGTTCTTCCTGACCTTGATGTATACGGCGTACGCCAGATGACAATGGAGGAACTTTTTGCAAGACTTCTTTACGAGGATTGGGACGATAAAAAGTATTCAATCAGAAAGTTTGATAAGAGTGAAAAAGGAATAGAGATTAAGGGCGCCACCAAATGGTATAAGGACTTAAGAAAATATTGCGATGAAGTTGAGTATAATCACATTCCTAAAGACGACATCGTAATAGAAAGAACAAACAGGACCCTTCTTACAAAAGAAGAAATTGAAGCGGCCATAAAAGAATATCCGGAATGGCCCATGTTTAGAAAGTTTGAGCGTCTCAACGACCTTTTGATAGTTAAGCTTGAAAACGAACTCTACGGAAGATACTATTCCTATAATGTTGAAGAACAAAAGAAACTAACAAGATATTACACAAACTACTTTAACAAATTTGTCTGGAAGACATCGGTGTTTTCTTTGTACAAAGAATTTGTAAATAGAAAGATGGCCGAAGGATGCGTGTTTAGCTACGAAGAAGACAAGCCCGACTTATACGATCTGGCTTCTTTAGCCTACATATATAAAAGGATTAAAGAAACCGAAGTGATCCAGGAAGCAAGTCACGTGGTTATCGATGAAGCTCAGGATTTTGGAATGATGGTTTACAGGTCACTTAAGTACTGCATGAGTAAGTGCACCTTCACCATCATGGGCGACGTATCTCAGAACATTAATTTTTCCTGCGGCTTAAGCGACTGGGAAGAATTAAAGAAGGTGATGCTTCCAAATAAATATGATTACTTTGGACTTCTTAGAAAGAGCTATCGAAATACTGTTGAAATATCAAATTTTGCAACAGATGTACTTAGGCATGCAAGCTTTCCGATTTATCCTGTCGAGCCCATTGTAAGGCACGGGGATGAAGTATTTGTAGAAGGCGTTTCCGACACAGATTCTTTAAATAAACTTGTGGAAAAGAAGGCACTTGAGTTTAAGGAAAAGGAATATGAAACAATTGCCATTATCTGTAAGGATTTAAAGGAGTCGGAGGAAGTATACAAGGCAATAGGAAAGAAAATAGGTGCCAAGCTATTTAACGATAAAGAGGCCGAGTTTTCAAACGGGACTGTAATACTACCTATCGAGTATTCAAAAGGTTTGGAGTTTGATGCTGTAATAATATACGACGCGTCAAAAGAAGCTTATCCAAAGGAAGACGGATTTGCAAAGCTTTTATATGTGGCTGCAACAAGAGCCCTTCATGAGCTTTCGGTTTTTTATAAGGGAGAGCTTACAGGATTAATTAAAGACCCGATTCCGGAAGAGAGAAAGACAATTAATTTTTCGGAAGATACCTTCCACGTAAAGCCTTTTGTATACGAAGAAGAGTTTAAAACAAAAGAAGAAATTGCAAGAGAGCAGGCAAAAGAAGGAGACAGAGAAAGAGCTCTTCGAGATAAATACGGACCTGCCAGAATAATAGTTAATTCAAAAGGACAGGTTGAAAAGCCGGTAGCAAAGAAAAAAGCGACGGTTGTATCTAAGACCCCAAGTCTTGATACACCTATAAACAGAAGAGTTGAAATAGTTAAGCCAAAGACCTTTAAACCTGAGCTAGCCTACTCTCTTCCAAAAGAAAGGAAAGAGCCTGTCGGCGCTACTGAATTTGGAAGGATGCCTGATGGCACAAGCTTACAGCCCATAGGACACGGAAGGATTGATAACTCCGTTAAGTGGATAAAGGCTGATAAGTCGGGTGTTGAGATAACCGGAAGCTACGGAGTGCTAAAAATAACACCTGTTTCTGATGAAACGGTTAGGGTACTTTTTTACAAGGGAGCACTTGGAAAAGTCACTGCTCTTCCTGATGAAATAAAGAAAAAGGAAGGCCTTAAGTGGAGAGTTAATGAAAGCAGAGAAGCGGTTGAAATATCGCTTGAAAAGCTTAATGTCAAAGTGTTAAAGAGGACCGGAGAGGTTTCTTTTTACAATAAAAACAATGGACTTTTGTTATCAGAAAACCAGATGCTACCAAGGCAGTTCCACGGAAGCCGCGATGTATGGTGGGAGTACTTTGACTTTTCAAGGAAAGAGGTTTTAAGCATAAGAGGAGAGAGTGACGCAGACTGGGTGGAAGTGTCGAACTCGGCAAAGTATATGTCTCACAATCCAAAGAAGCGCCCCGCCCTTTTAATGTCAAACAAAGGATATCAGATAATGATTCCCGAAGGCATACATGCCCTTTTATGCACGATTCCCGCATACGGACCATACATTTCATTTGAAGATACTCCTTTCATAGATTACATATTCAGAAGTGCAAGATAAGAAGGCGTCGGCTTAGGCCGGCGCTTTTAATTTATAAATATTTAATATCGGTTAGCGTTGACAAACTCAGAAGCAGGGTTTATTATGCGAGTAGTACTAATTGGTACCACCACGGAGAGAAGATGGGAAACACATTTGAAGAAAACATTAAAGCCTTCGGTCTTACAGGGCAGGAAGCAAGTATATATTTTGAGCTTTTAAAGCACGGAGAAATGACCGGGTATGAGGTTTCAAAAGAAACCGGAATATCAAGATCAAACGTATACAGTGCCCTTAACAGTCTGGTTGAAAAGGGAGCTGCCTATCTTTGTGAAGGCGAGGCCACAAAGTATCAGGGAGTGGAGGTTAAGGTATTTACTCAAAACGTCTTAAAGGAATTAAGGAAAAAGGCGGATATCGTTTTAAAAGAAGCTCCCAAAGAATCGGTTAAAACAGAAGGCTATGTGACAATTAAAGGCACAAAGCATATATGCAATAAAATCGAGGAAATGCTTAAAGCTTGTGAACTTCGAGTTTACATTATGGCAGAAGGATGCGTGCTTGAAGAATACAGAAGTGAAATAGAGGCTTTAATCAAAGAGGGAAAGAAGGTTGTGGTGTTAACGAACGATTCTTTCTTTGAAAAAGCAATAATGTATAAAACGGTTCCCGAAAAAGGACAGCTTCGATTGATAATCGATTCGTCTTTTGTGCTTACGGGAAGCTTGGAAGGAAAAGAAAGTGATACATGTCTTTATTCGGGACAGGCAAATTTGGTGGCTGTAATGAAAGAGGCATTGAAAAATAAAATTACACTAATACAAATGGGTAAGGAGAATTAATTATGAATATTGCAATTTTAGGTTACGGTAATTTAGGAAGAGGCGTTGAATGTGCCGTTAAAGCAAACGATGATGCAAAGCTTGTGGGTGTATACACAAGAAGAGATCCTAAGACAGTTTCGATTTTGACACAGGGTGTGCCTGTAAGACATGTTGATGAGATTTTGGACCACAAGGATGAAATCGATGTTCTTATTATCTGCGGAGGAAGCGCAACAGACCTTCCCAAGATGACTCCCGAGTACGCAAAATACTTTAACGTAATCGATTCTTTTGACACACATGCGCGCATCCCTGAGCATTTTGCCAATGTAGATAAAGCGGCAAAAGAAAGCGGTCACACAGCTTTAATTTCGGCAGGCTGGGATCCCGGAATGTTTTCTTTAAACAGATTATATGCTAACTGTGTGCTTCCTAAGGGAAGTGACTACACATTCTGGGGAAAGGGCGTAAGCCAGGGCCATTCAGATGCCATCAGAAGAATTGACGGAGTAAAAGACGGAAAGCAGTACACAATTCCCGTAGAAGCAGCTCTTGAAAAAGTAAGAAACGGTGAAAACCCTACACTCACCACAAGAGAAAAGCATACAAGAGAATGCTTTGTTGTAGCTGAAGAAGGCGCAGACCTTAAGAGAATCGAAAACGAAATTAAGACAATGCCCAACTACTTCTCAGACTACGATACAACAGTACACTTTATTTCTCAGGAAGAACTTGATAAAAACCATGCAGGAATTCCTCACGGCGGATTTGTTATCAGAAGCGGTAACATCGGCTGGGACGGAGAAAACAAGGCTATTATCGAATATAGCTTAAAACTTGATTCTAACCCTGAATTTACAGCTTCCGTAATCGTGGCATACGCAAGAGCAATCGCTCGTTTAAACAAAGAAGGAAGCACAGGATGTAAGACAGTATTTGATATTGCACCTGCTTACTTAAGCGCACTGTCAGATGAAGATATGAGAGCTCACTTATTATAATTTAGGAGAAATAGATGAATTCATTTGTTGAAAAAGTAAATTTCTTTGGAAATACAAACGCAGAGGAACTTGCTAAAAAATACGGAACACCTCTTTATGTATATAACGAAAATATTTTAAGAGACCGCATGCACAAGGTGTCACAGGTAATCACTAAGTACCCTTATACGGCAAACTATTCGGTTAAAGCAAACACAAATATTCATATCCTTAAGCTTGCCCACGAAGAAGGTCTTAACTGCGATGCCATGAGCGAAGGCGAAATCAGAATGCTTGAGGCAGCAGGCTTTGAATATGAAAGAATTTTCTTTGTGCCAAACAATGTTTCAGACGAAGAAATGAAATATGCCATAGAAAGAAACATCATGACAAGCCTTGATTCTTTAGCTCAGTTAAGAAGATACGGAAAGCTTAACAAAGGCGGAAAATGTGCGGTAAGAATCAATCCCGGTGTTGGTGCAGGGCATCACGAAAAGGTGGTTACAGGCGGAAAGAAAACAAAATTTGGAATTTCCGAAGAAGATATAGATGAGATTTTTGAAATTGCAAAGGAATACAACCTTACAATTGCGGGAATCAATCAGCATATAGGATCTTTGTTTATGGAGCCTACGCCCTATCTTGAAGCAGTTTCAAACTTACTTAGAATTGCTAAGAGATTTAAGAATCTTGAATTTATCGATTTTGGCGGTGGATACGGAATTCCTTATCATAAGCTTGATGATGAGGCAGAATACGATATTGAAAGCTTTAAAGAAAGACTTGAGCCCATTTTAGATAAGTTTGTTGAAGAGTACGGATATGCTCCTTTGTTTAAATCAGAGCCAGGAAGATTTTGCGTAGCTGAAGGTTCGGTGCTTTTGGGAAGAGTTTATGCCACAAAGACAAATGCAGGAAAAGAATATGCAGGAACGGATATCGGTATGAATGTGCTTGTACGTCCTTCCATGTATGATTCCTGGCACGATGCTGAAATAATAAGAAACGGAAAAGTGGTTAAGAGAGATAACTTAAAAGAAATCACGATTTGCGGTAACATTTGTGAATCAGGAGATCTTCTTTGTAAAGAAAGACCGCTTCCCGACATAAAGGAAGAAGATATCGTGTGCCTTCTTGATACAGGTGCTTACGGATACAGTATGTGTTCAAATTACAACTCACGTCCAAGACCCGCCGAAGTGCTTATCACTAAGACAGGCGAAGACAAAGTAATCCGTAAAAGAGAGACTTATGAGGATCTTTTGCGCCATATGTAGTAAGAATCACTAAGACAGAAAGGAAAATTTGGTAACTATTTTTAAAAATTGTTCTTGAAAATAGATGCAAAGTGCATTAACCTAGTTACGATACAGAAAAACAAACTGTTACAAAGGTGAAAAGATGATTTTATCTCCGTCAATCCTGGCAGCAGATTTTAGCATTCTGGGAAAGCAAATTGAAGAAGCGGACAAAGCCGGTGCTCAGTACCTTCACATTGATGTGATGGATGGGTATTTTGTTCCTTCAATTTCCATGGGAATGCCTGTTATCAAAACGATTAGGAAAGTATCAGACATTATTTTTGATGTTCATCTGATGGTTATCGATCCTATTCGTTATATTGATGAGTTCGCTGAGTGCGGCGCAGATATTATTACCGTTCATTATGAAGCTTGCAAAGACGTTGTGGCAACAATCGATGCCATTCACAAAGCGGGATGCAAGGCTGGGTTATCTATTAAACCCGATACTGATGTCGAAGTTCTTTTCCCTTTACTTTCCAAAGTTGATATGGTTCTTGTGATGACTGTCGAGCCCGGTTTTGGGGGACAGAAGTTTTTGGATTTCACATATGACAAGATTAAAGCCGTTCGTCGCGAAATAAACAGGCTTGGTGTTTCCGTTGATGTTGAAATCGATGGCGGAGTTACAAGGGAAAATATCAAAAGTATTTTGGAAGCCGGAGCTAATGTTATTGTTGCCGGTTCTGCTGTATTTAAAGGTGATATTACCGGTAACATTAAATATTTTTTGGAACAATAAACCTCTTTTATAAGAGGTTTTTTCTGTATAAACATATGAAAGAGGAGAAACTTAATGGCAAAGAGAAATGATATCAAGAAAGTACTTATCATAGGTTCGGGCCCGATTATTATCGGTCAGGCGTGTGAATTTGACTATTCAGGAACCCAGGCTTGTAAAGCATTAAGAAAGCTTGGCTACCAGATAGTTTTGGTAAATTCAAATCCCGCCACAATCATGACAGACCCGGGAATCGCTGATGTAACTTACATCGAACCCTTGAATGTGGACAGACTTGAAAAGATTATAAAGAAGGAAAGACCCGATGCAATCTTACCTAACTTAGGAGGTCAGTCGGGACTTAACTTGTGTTCAGAGCTTTCAACAGCAGGAATCCTTGAAAAGTACGGAGTAAAGGTAATCGGTGTTCAGGTAGACGCAATCGAAAGAGGCGAAGACAGAATCGAATTTAAGAACACTATGAACAAGCTTGGAATCGAAATGGCTCGCTCAGAGGTTTCTTACTCTGTTGATGAAGCCCTTGCAATAGCCGATAAGCTTGGATACCCCGTTGTTTTAAGACCTGCATACACCATGGGCGGCGCAGGCGGCGGCCTTGTATACAACAAGGAAGAATTAAAGACTGTTTGCGAACGTGGTCTTAAGGCTTCTTTGGTAGGTCAGGTATTGGTTGAAGAATCAATCCTTGGCTGGGAAGAACTTGAACTTGAAGTAGTAAGAGATGCAAAAGGTAAGATGATTACCGTTTGCTTTATTGAAAACATTGATCCCTTGGGAGTGCACACAGGTGACTCATTCTGCTCTGCTCCCATGCTTACAATTTCTGAAGATGTTCAAAAGGAATTACAGAGACAGGCATATAAGATTGTTGATGAAGTAGGAGTTATCGGTGGCACAAACGTACAGTTTGGCCACGATCCTAAGACAGGAAGAATCGTAGTTATCGAAATTAACCCCAGAACTTCCCGTTCCTCAGCTCTTGCATCAAAAGCAACAGGATTCCCTATCGCACTTGTATCTGCAATGCTTGCAAGCGGACTTACACTTGATGAAATTCCTTGCGGAAAGTACGGAACTTTGGATAAATACGTTCCCGACGGCGACTATGTGGTAATCAAGTTTGCTCGCTGGGCATTTGAAAAGTTTAAAGGCGTTGAAGATAAGCTCGGCACTCAGATGAGAGCAGTCGGAGAAGTAATGAGCATTGGTAAGACTTATAAAGAAGCCTTCCAGAAAGCCATTCGAAGCCTTGAAAAAGACCGTTACGGTTTAGGATTTGTAAAGAACTTTAACGAAAAGACCAAAGAAGAATTATTAAAGCTTTTGGCTATTCCCACAAGTGAGCGTCAGTTCATTATGTACGAAGCATTAAGAAAAGGCGCTTCCGTTGATGAAATCTACGAGCTTACAAAGATTAAGCATTACTTCATTGAACAGATGAAGGAACTTGTAGAGGAAGAAGAAAGCTTACTTAAGAATAAAGGAAAACTTCCTTCAGATGAAGCTTTGACAAAGGCCAAGAAAGACGGTTTCTCAGATAAGTATCTTGCAAAGATTCTTGAAATCAAAGAAGAAGATGTAAGAAACAGAAGAAAAGAAATCGGTGTAAAAGAAGCCTGGGAAGGCGTTCACGTAAGCGGAACAAAAGATAGTGCATACTACTATTCAACATATAATGCAGAAGATAAGAGCCCTTGCAACACCGATAAGCAAAAGGTAATGATTCTTGGCGGAGGCCCCAACAGAATCGGTCAGGGTATCGAATTTGACTATTGCTCGGTACATGCTGCACTTGCTCTTAAGAAGCTTGGATTTGAAACAATCATAGTAAACTGTAACCCTGAAACAGTTTCAACAGACTACGATACATCCGATAAGCTTTACTTTGAGCCTCTTACACTTGAAGATGTTTTAAGCATCTACGAAAAGGAAAAGCCCGCCGGAGTAATCGCTCAGTTTGGTGGACAGACTCCTCTTAACTTGGCAGCTGAACTTAAGAAAAACGGCGTAAAGATTCTTGGTACATCACCTGAAATCATTGACCTTGCCGAAGACAGAGATCAGTTTAGAGCAATGATGGAAAAATTAAACATTCCCATGCCTGAAGCAGGAATGGCTGTTACAACAGAAGAAGCATTAAGTGTTGCAACAAAGATTGGATATCCTGTTATGGTGCGCCCTTCATACGTACTTGGCGGACGAGGAATGGAAGTAGTGCATGATGATGAAGAATTGGTTGAATACATGAGAGCTGCAATCGGTGTAACTCCCGACAGACCAATCCTTATAGACAGATTCCTTCGCCATGCTACAGAATGCGAAGCCGATGCAATCTGCGACGGAGAGCATGCATTTGTACCTGCCGTAATGGAACACATTGAGCTTGCGGGAATCCACTCAGGTGACTCGGCTTGCATCATTCCTTCATTGAACATTTCGGAAGAAAACTTAAAGACCATTGAAGAATATACAAGAAAGATAGCAGAAGAAATGCATGTACAGGGACTTATGAACATGCAGTATGCTATTGAAAACGGAAAAGTATACGTAATTGAAGCAAACCCCAGAGCATCACGTACAGTACCCCTTGTATCAAAGGTTTGCGGCATTCAGATGGTACCCGTTGCAACAGAAATCGTAACAAGAGAACTTACAGGAAAGCCTTCACCCGTGCCTTCACTTAAGAAGACAAAGATTCCTTATCACGGTGTAAAAGAAGCTGTATTCCCCTTCAATATGTTCCCTGAAGTTGACCCTGTACTCGGACCTGAAATGAGATCAACCGGTGAAGTTTTGGGTATATCAGAAAATGTGGGAGAAGCATTCTTTAAAGCGCAGGAAGCAACTCAGACTTGTCTTCCTTTGGAAGGAACAGCACTTATCAGCGTAAACGATAAGGATAAGGCAGAGCTTCCCGAAGTAGTGAAGATCTTGGCTGATGCCGGATTTGACTTTGTGGCAACAGGAAGAACCTATGAACTTATTAAGGACTTAGGCTACACTGTAAAGAAGGTTGCAAAGATTTATGAAGGACGTCCCGACGTATCAGACTATATCATCAATAAGGAAGTACAGCTTGTAATCAACACACCTATCGGAAAGAAGAGTGCTCACGATGACTCTTATATCCGTAAAGCAGCGATTAAGGCTAAGGTTCCTTACATCACAACAATGGCTGCTGCAAAAGCTACCGCAATCGGAATTAAGGCCGTTAAAGACGGTAATGTTTCCGAAGTAAAATCATTGCAGGAATTGCATGCATCTATTAAATAAGTATTAAGATTACTGTCACAGCAGGCTATTGCTGTGGCAGTTTTTTTTTACTTGCTATATAATTATGCTTAATTAGGAAAAACACGGAGATTTTAGATGAAGAAAAAAACCGGAATTATTATAGGCGTAGCTGCGCTTTTATTAGGCATAATATTGGGACTTACGGTTTCAGCCGTAGTCAATCATAACAGGGATAAAAGGGAAGAATCAGATAAACCTACAGAATATGCGCAGGTTTATTTTGGCGATACATCCTTAGATAATTACACTATCATAAGCCACAAGATTTTTTCTGAGAAAGCCGCTAAAGATGAGCTTTCAAGGCTTATTGAAGAAAAATGCGGATACAAAGTAGATAAAAAGATTTTCGGCGGGAAAAAAGAAAAAACTATCCGTCTTATTTGTGATAAAAAGTACACAGGCGAAAAAATCATAATTTCAAACGGAAAGATCGTTCTTTACGGAACCGATAAAAATGACCTTGTAAAAACGGTAGATGCTTTTGCCAATATGTACTTAGGATGGGCTTTTGCCGGAGAAGAAAGAGAACATGTTTTAGAAAATGGAGAAGTTAAGAATCCTAACGATGTTCTTTTTAGAGGAGAGCCCTGGATGGTTGAAAGAGAGACCATTACCTGCCTTTGGAAAACAAATGTGGCAAGAGGTCAGTATTTTAACACTCAGGCAAGTTTAAAAAGTGAAATTCTTACCTATTCTGACGATCAACTTTATGAATACGTGAAAATGCTTAAAGCCTGCGGATTTACAGGTGTGCAGGTTACAGATATGTGTTCTGCATGGGCACAGTATTCAGGATATGAATTTGTGCATGACAGGCTACGGTTTATTGCGGATGCGGCCCATTCTCTTGGCATGAAGTTTACCCTTTGGGTGTGGGCGGCAGAGTTTAACGGATACGGTTGGGAAGATGATTCAGTAGTATATGCGGATTATGAAAATTACTCATATTCCTTTGAATGCCCCGAAGCTTACGAGACTTTTGTAAAGTATTATACGATTTATTCAGAGCTTGCCGATTGCAGTGACAGAGTGATAATGCATTTTGACGATCCAAGCAATGTGCATAACACCGTTGAAGTAGCAAAGTATGCTGAGCTTTTTAGAAGCATGGTAAGAGAAATAAACCCTGACATTGACTTTGGTGTAAGCGATTATACCAATAAGTACGATAGATACGTTATTGCCCAGTATTTAGGCTCTGATGTGACCTTCTATGCCGGTGCCGTTACCACCATTCCTTCATGGCATGGATTCAGAGGCTCTGTAAAGGATACAGGAGCAAAACTTGGAATCTGGTCTTGGAATTTGTGCGAAAGAGAAATCGACCAGCTTGCCGAAATGAATGTAAATGCCAATGTTATAAAGAATGTCTATCTTACCACCGCCAATGACGGAGACTCGGTTTTAAAGCCTTCCTATTGGAGCGAGATGGATTCTTATCACATAGCAAATATCTTTTCGCTTTACTGTGCGGGACATCTTCTTCAAGACCCGAATCTTTCAAGTGAAGAATTGTTAAGAGATGCCGCAACGGCTTTGGTTGGAAATGAATATGGCGATGATTTATATGAAATACTAAATATAATTCAGATAGCAAGATCCGGTGATACTTGGGATACTTTTAAGTGGAACTTCCAGGATGAATACTTAAGGACATCCGATTCATACCCCTATGAAGAGATTTACTCAAAGTGTTTAAAGTATTTGCCTGTTTTGGAAGAAATGATGAAGGCTGACCTTCCGAAAGAAACAATCCCGATTCCTGTTTCACAAGAAGATGTTCTTTCTATAGTGCATACTCATTTAATGCAGATAGAGAAGTTTTCAGAGTTTAGAATCAATCTCTCTAAGCTTGAGGAAAAAGCAAAGAGCGGAGCATCAAAAGAAATACTCTTAAAGGACCTTGAAGATATTTCAACTCCTATTCCTCAATACGATGCGCTTTTGGGAGTTTGGGGACAAACAGAAGCATTGTCTCAGTTTTCTTTGCTTCAAAAATTCTGCAAAAAATATGACATTGAAATGCCAATGAACGGCCTTTATACGTATAAATTAAAGCAGTACATCTATTCCGAGAT
>JAEEXG010000111.1 GCA_016291405.1 Lachnospiraceae bacterium | reverse complement strand
CAAAAGGCTCTGCGTCAACATATGGAGGAAGACTTTTTGTTATTAATTCTTCAATGTTTAATAAAATCTTGTTTGTATCATATCTTTCAAGGAAGAAAAAGTCTTTGCTTCCCTTTTCTATGACAATCGGTTCACCGTGATTAATCCTATGAGCGTTTGTAACTATATCTCCACTACCTTCCTGTCTGAAAATCGTCTCAAGCTTTGTGGTAGGAAAGCAGCCACTCTCAATTAAATCTCTTAACACCTGTCCCGGTCCCACACTTGGAAGCTGATGGTCATCACCAACCATAATTAACCTTGCTCCCGGCATTATGGCTTTTAATAAAGACCTAAAGAGGAATATGTCGACCATAGACATTTCATCTACAATTACCGCATCCACATCCAATGGGTTATCTTCGTTTCTTGAAAAGCCTGCATTGTTTCTGTCTTCCTCAAGCACTCCGTTTAGTTCCAAGAGTCTGTGAAGTGTTTTGGCTTCATATCCTGTAGCTTCCGTCATTCTTTTTGCAGCACGTCCTGTAGGTGCGGCAAGAGCTATGTCCATGCCTTCTCTTTCAAAGTAGCCGATTAATGTTTTTATTGTAGTGGTCTTTCCGGTTCCCGGGCCACCGGTTATAATGCTCACTCCGTTTGTGGCAGCCTTTACTATTGCCTGCTTTTGTAAAGGATCGAGAGTCACATCGTTTTCTTTTGCTATTAAATCAATTTCTTTTTCTATTGATAGCGTCGACTCTCCTTCATCGCAGAAAAAGTCCATGGAGATTGTATGAAGAAGCCCCGCCACGGACTGTTCCACGTAATAATTTGGAGCCGCATAAATAGCATCCTCTCTTGCAATAAGTTTTCTCTCCATCAAAAGATTTTCTATTTGGGGCTTAATATCTTCTTTGTCTACATCCAAAATCTTTGATGCTTCTTCTATAAGCACATTCATGGGAAGATACATAAATCCCTGGCCTGTTGCAAGTGTCAAAGTGTAATATATTCCGCTTTGCACTCTGTAGGCGCTGTCTGTTTTAACGCCCATTTTCCCAGCAATTTCATCTGCGGTTTTAAAGCCCACTCCGGCAATATCTTCCGCAAGCTTATAGGGGTTTTCTTCCAAAACTTTATATATTCTGTCTCCGTAGAATGAGTAGATTTTGATTGAAAGAGTGTTTGGGATTCCGTACTTTTGAAGGTAAACCATGGCGTCTCTAAAGCCCTTCTTTTCCTGCATAAGTACGCCTATTTCCTGGGCTTTTCTTAACGATACACCTTTAATGCCTTCTAATAGTTCCGGGTGATTTTCCATTACATCAAAGGTGTCTTCCCCGAACTTATCAACAATTCTTTTGGCAAGAGTGGGACCGATACCTTTAATGATTCCTGAACTTAAATAACGAAGGATGGATACTTCATCCTCCGGCTGAATTGACTTATATGAAGTTGCTTTAAATTGTTTGTCGTAAATTGGGTGAACCACCCAGTCGCCCGTTACCTCGAGCATTTCACCTTCCGAAACGGAAAGGAAGTTTCCCACCAGGGTTTCCTCTGTTTCATCCACAACAAAAGACAAAACAGAGTAACCGTTATCGGGATTTCGATAGCGAATTGAAGATATAAATCCTTTTAGTGTTTCCATACTTTATAAATTATAGTTTCTTTTCATTTGTTCGTATAGCATTTGTGCAAGGCCAAGGCTGTTCTGCTCTGTAGACTGCTCGGCCATCTTTTGCACCATTTCATCCTTGAAATAATCCACCAAGGTAGATGTTGACTGTGAAGTAAATTCTTCTTTGCCAACGGTCTTTGTCATTTCCTTAAAGCACTGCTCTAAAAAGTATGACTCAAACTTCTTGCAAGCCGCCATTAATTCATTGTCATCAGCTTTTGAAAGGTCTGTCTTCAAAGCAGCCTTAGACATGGCATTTTGCGCCTGCTTCGCACTATCCGTGATGAACTGGCTATATGCACTATTTATTGATCCAAAATCGATATCAGACATAGCTATCTCCTTTAATACTGAGCATCGAGGAATTATATAATGTTTTGAGACTTTATGGAGCCCCGGCACTTAACGAGCCGGACTGTCGGGAACGGCGAGTTTAGTGAGCAGGCTTCTTTATAGCCTGCGGCCGTTGGTGCGGAGTCCTAAGCGAGAGCGGGTCGAAAAACATTATATAATTCCTCGATGCGCCATGTTATCGTCTGAGGTTGTTGGCCTGTTGAAGCATTTCATCAGATGCAGTTATGGCTTTTGAGTTGAGTTCGTAAGCACGCTGGGCTGTGATGAGGTTAACCATTTCATCAACGACTTGTACGTTGGAGCCTTCCAAGTAGCCCTGGGATACTTTGGTACGCTCGATGCCTTGAGTGGTGGCTTCGTTGAGGGCTAAGCCACTGGCGGCTGATACTGAGAAAAGACCTGAGTCTTCTTTTTCAAGGCCGGCAGGGTTGTTAAACTGGAAGAGTCCGAAGCGAATCTGGTTGCCCTGAGCGTTTAAGATGGGCTGAGGGTTGTTAGCTGCATCGGGGTAGCAGAAGGTGCCGTCTCCGGTTACTGTGATTCTGCTTGAAATATATTCATTTCCGAAGGAAATTGCATTTCCGTTTGTGTCAAGAACAGGAAGGCCATCGCTGTTTGTAAGCACTATTCCGCCTCGTTCATTAATAGCCCAGTTAAAGTTACCGCTTCTTGTGTAATATACATTTCCGTCCTCGCCTCTTACTGAGAAGAAACCTCTTCCCGAAAGACCGAAGGCTGAATCGGATTCACTTGCAAGTAACGCACCGTCTGTAAAGATTGATGTGATGGAAGCGTTTCTTACGCCAAGGCCTACCTGAGCGGGGATAGGCTTTTGATCTCCGTTTGCGGTAGTTGTCTTTGTCTGAATTGTTTGGTAGAGAAGAGACTTAAATTCGTTTACCTCGGTTTTGTAACCTGTGGTGTTTACGTTTGCCAAGTTGTTGGCAATCGTATCAACGTTAGTCTGCTGTGCTCTCATTCCTGTAGCAGCTGTCCATAAACTTCTAAGCATTTAGTTTACT